>JASHYD010001173.1 GCA_030043175.1 Xanthobacteraceae bacterium
CGTTCGAGCAGCGCGTTGGTGCCGACCGTAGTGCCATGGCAGAAGAACGTGATGTCCTGCGTCCGCACGCCGCCGGCCTGCAGCGTTTCGATCCCATTGAGGATGGCGCGGGATGGGTCGTCGGGCGTAGAGGGGAGCTTGGTGATCGAGATCGCGCCTGTGTCCTCATTGAGACAGACGAAATCCGAGAACGTGCCCCCGGTGTCGACCGTCACCCGGTAATTCGCCAATTTCGTTTCTCCGTTGCGCAGCTGAGGGGACCGCCGCCCGATCGGCGGCGCCTATAAGGGGACCCACAGATACAAATTGTGGGCATTGATAGTCCGAGTATGCCTCCTCGGTGCGAAATAAAACAACGCGCCTCGAGGAGATGCAGGGCGCCGAGGCAGCGGGTCTTTTCGACTTGACGGGACCAAAGGTTCTGGCGAGCCGCCTAACGGCAGGGTCCGCGAGAGGATCGGTTCGATGACAGGTAACACGGACCTCGTCCTGAAGAGGCCGCGCTGTTTAGCGCGGCCTGAGGCTCTCGAAAAGGACGAAGCACAACGGGCACGATCTTGCCCCCGCCTTTCGAGACGTCCGCGGCCGCTCAGGTTTGCTTGATGGCTGACATCGATTTACAGGCTCGTAGACGGCTCGATATGAGGCGACGTGGGCTTCCTGCAAAAGGATACGCGGCTTACCCGCAATCGCCGCAGCCATTGACGGGGCGATCGCCCCTTCGGCGGATCAATTTGAGCGACACACGCGTTGACGGTGTGTGCTGACATCCACGCGGATGCCATCTAGGTTGACGCAAGGAGAATGTTATGCCTGAAAAAACTACGATCGAGAAGGCTCGAAGAGCCAAGCGTGCGGGTAAAGGACCCACGACACAGGCTGGCGAATTCGTACACGAGGAGGTCCGGCATATTCGCCGTGGCGAACACGGAGCAAGGTCTCCGCAGCAAGCGATTGCGATTGGCCTCTCCAAGGCCAGACGCTCCGGGGTTGCTCTTCCTCCGCCGCGAAGAGGCAAAGCAAAGGACGCGACCCGCCGGAGCGCTAAGTACGCCTATGAGGCGGGTCAGCACAAGCGCAAGACTCGCCGTCGACCCCGCGTATCTCGCGCGGTCTCGCGGGTTCTGAAACGTGAGCCACGCGGCGCCGCGTCCCGCAGTGCGTTGTCGGGCCAGGCCAAGCGCGCCGCCTCTCGCCGCACCGCTGGTCAACGCTCAGCGGCTGCTCGCAAGGCGGTAGCGACGAAGCGCATGAGTGGCCGCTCAGCGGCTGCTCGTAAAGCGGCGCGTACCAGGGCGCGTCGCAGATCATAGCCGCGAAGACCGCGCTCGGCCGGTGAGCTCCGAAATGTCGTAGCGCGGCGGGCGTTCGCGCCCGCCGTCAGGCGGCACTCTATGCCACGGAGATCGCGGGCTCATTGCGAAGCTGGCTGGTTGTCGATGCAGCGGAGCGGTGGGATGCGGCGGGAGAGCAGAAATACGTCCGCTGCTTCGAGGGGCAAATGTAAGACGCATGGCGCCCCGATCGTAATTGGTTTGGCCTCAAGGGCGGTGCGTGGAGCGCGTGCCCGGTTGCTCCGGCGGGCGCCGAGAACTTCGGCAACCGGCCCAGCGGGTCTTGGCGACCGGCCACGAACAGGCTCAACGGCTTTGCGCGATTCGATTTTCGCGGTTGGGTGCGGGATCACCCGGATGATGCCCTCCGGAGATCCCTCACGATAGAAATTAAGGATGAGGCCAATTGGTCCGCGCAGGCCCTCGCCTCACATTAGGAGGTCAGTTTCTTCGCCATGGCAAGGTGTTGCTTGAGGTGCGGCAGAGTTCTGGCCGCCCATGCCTTCAGATCGGGATTGTCTCCCTCGCGAGAATATGCTTCGAAGAGTTGGACCGCTTGCTGATGTGCCTTCACCTGCATCGGATCGTAGGCGCGATCAAATTCTTTACCCGATTTGGCCTTGAGTTCATCGATTTCTCTTTGATGCTCTGCGTCGAGGGCGGTCGGCAAGGCGACATTGAACTTGCCGCTGTCCACGAGCGCTTTCAGCTCCATCGACGTGTGCTCGTGATCCTTGACCATCCGCTCGGCGAAGGGTTTCGTATCGCCATCGGGCTCCTTGCTGAGCGCAAGCTTTGCCGCCTCAATTTCCATCATATCACTGATGGCCACCTTGGTAACGAATTCCTGAGCCGAAGGCACTTTCGTCTGTGAAAACGCAGCAGCGGGCCACAACAGGCAGGCAGCGAATAGCAATGCAGATCTGTTCATTCAGAACTCCGCAGATTTTTGCCGCCCGCGAGTCAAATCACATTTCATGCTCGCGTTCAGTCGCATACCCGTCGTTGCTTGGGCTTTGCCTTCCGGTCATGCCTCACCGGTCTTGAAGCGCAGAACCAACGTCAACCCATAATGGGGGCGCCCACCGCGGCGCATTGATCGGATTGACCAGCCTGGCGGAGGCGAATGACCTGTGCGAGCTACGACATTTCGGCGCTCGCAGGCTCAACCACCGGCAGCTTGGTTGATGTCGCGACCGGGGAGCCCAAGGCCGTCCCGGCCAGTGACGCTAACCCAACTTAAGCTAGCTTAGGTTGTGCTTCTGTAACGGGCCGGGATTGTCAAGGGTCATCTCTCCACTCGCGACTCATCCGTTCCGCCGGGGTCATGCTTCTGTACGGGGTCGGCGCGCTGGCCGCCACCTGATGGGGTTTGTTGTGCCGCAGAGGCACGGAAGGAGTTCATCATGAGCTAAGCCGTGCTTTACAGCTGCGTAGAAGATGAGGGTAGGCCCCTCGGGATCGGCGTTCAGGCGCAGGTCTCAAACCAGTCCGAGCCGCTTCGGCCAAAAGCCGCGGTGGTGAACGTCGGATCA
>JASHYD010001174.1 GCA_030043175.1 Xanthobacteraceae bacterium
TGCGTCTGCTCCGCGTGTATGTCGCGACAGGCGGTACGTGAGACGCCGTCGGTGGCCGGCACGAAGGTCAAATCAGGGCAGTCGTGGTAGAGCCTATCTGAAATAATATAGTAACTATCATTGGTGAGGGAAACGTTGGAGTTTATACTCCACTCTTCCTTCAACTGAAGGCGGTTCTCACGGAAGTTGACGAAGGAATGAAGGCCCAGCGTCAGAAGTACTCGACCGTCGTGCAGTTGGTCGAAAATTTGCTTGTAGCGAGCATTCTGGCTTCCTTCTTTGGAAGCTAAATCGTAAAACGAGACAAAATCAGCTGTTATCGATTTAAGGTTAGGAAATACGATAGCGTCTTTGGTCTTGTAGTTTGCGCCAGCAACAAATGGCTTGAAGAATATCCATTTCGTTCCGTCTGTTACGACTCCAAGCTGAATACCTTCAGGCGCGCAGTAGGACGCCGCCTGCTCGATAGCGTCGATGCTTCCCTTTGGGGCGGGACCCGAGATTTTGTACTCTTGTTTTTTGACCGCACTAGCGGCCGACTCGAGGATGCCCTGACGCTTCGCCTCGATAAGAAATGCTGGGCAGCCGGCGTCACTTACAATGTAGTCTGAATACCCGTTGTCGTGCCGTCGCTCGGCAGAGATGTCCGCGTGTTCCCAGCCCAAGACCTCGGTGAGGAAACGGACGATGAGCTGAAGCTTAGCGTCCTCCTCGGTTAGGATCGCAGGAAGGCGAGGCTCGACATCGTTGACAAGGGCAATGGCTCGTTCATATGAATTGTCCAGCAATCACATTCGTTAACCTCGACCGGATACGATCTTGAAGGGGGTCACATCATGTCGCATTCTTTCGCTTGGTCCGCAATATTGGACGAAGTGAGGTAATGGCGGGTCTATGCTCGGGCCAGCCAATCGAGGGGGGAAGCGCTATGGCTGACGAACCCGGCGACGCCTTCACGCAGATCCTATCCAGGCCGACATCAGCGAGATACGCGAGCAACTCACAAGCCTCCCGGGTGACGTCGCCACGCTCAAAATCCGTCCGCAGCACCCAGGCCGTGATGGCAGATCAGCTGACCGGGATCAGCATCCGGCTCGCCAACCATTCGCTCACGCTGTCCGACATCGCACGCATACTCGACCGCAGACCCCACGCCGATCGCGCGCCGGGCGACACACATCCACAAGCCCCCGAACTCTGCTGAGGGGATTGCCATGGCCGACCAACCCGACGACGAGGCGATGCGCGAGATGCGCGAACGCCTCCGCCAAGGGGTCGTGCTGCGCCAGCTCACCGAGGACGAGCGCAAGGCCCGCGCCAGGGCTCGCGCCGAAGCCCAAGTGACCAAACGGCATCGCCGCTGATGTCGCCGCGGAGATGCGGGACGTGAAGTTTTCAGTTTTTTGGGGAAATATCGCGAGTGGGCGGGTTCGTTTGGCGCACGCCGGGGTCAAGAGACGTTGCGGGGCCTCCAGGCTCTCCGCATCCCATTAGAGAGCCGCAGCGGTGGCGCGTGGTGCGCCCTTGCGTGACGTCAGTGCCGAGCGCCGCCTTCCATCAGGTGGCGGTAGCCGTGCTCCGTCATCCAGCGGGCGCGTGCAAGGTGCGTCTCCCAGGCACGGCGGGCACGGTCGGGCTCATGCGCAGGATCGATGCGCAGAACGATGCGGGCGACCTCCTTCCAGTCCGCCCCCTCCGCCTCGGCGTCGAGCAGGCGCAAGTAGGTGACGAGGTGCCGCTCGTCGTAACCGGTGAGGATGGTCGCTATCGGAGCGACGTCGTCAATCGCTGGATTTGGTGGCGGCGACGGCATGGTTGTGTTGCCGGACCTCACACGCGGGCGCAAGTTCCGCCCAGGAAAACGCTCCGAACTCGGATCAGTTGGTAGCTATATGGTAGCTAGGGCCATTCACGGCCCTTACCGCTTCTCACTAAGTCGTTGATTTAACTGGCGCGCCCGGCGTGATTCGAACACACGACCTTTGCCTTCGGAGGGCAACGCTCTATCCAGCTGAGCTACGGGCGCCTGACGCGATTCAATACCCGATCGACGGACCCGGGGCAACGGGCGGTGGGCGAAAGCTTTCGCCGCAACATCGTCGTGCCGTCACCGGAATTGATCCCCTGATGGCGCGGCGATGCGCTTCTAGCTTGGCGGCGCTCCGGCAAAGCAAACCGCGCAAGGCCGGAACAAGCCCAACCACGGCACCCGAGCAGCAAGCTTGCTTGAAACAAAAGCCGGAGGCACGGGTCGGGTTCTTGCGTCGTGACGCCAGGGGACACGATCGGCGCAAGGCGGGATGCGGGGCAAGAAATAACCAGGCAGCCGGGACGACCTGGACGACCCTGTGCCGGTGGCGGATGCTTCGAAGCGGAACGACAAACCGCAGCGAGTTACCGCCGTGTCGCGAAACCGGCAATCGAGCTTTCATCCTCCCACAGCTTTGGAACTGCTCGCAGCCTGAAAGTGGGGTAAGCAGATGGGGCGATGTCCACATATTGTCCACATATTCACGCTGCGTTCATAGAAAGGCCTCGAGATTTCAATCGCGAAAGCGACCTTGCGCCGTTGCCAAGCCCGCGCTATGTACGGTCTGACACTGCATGCAGTGGCTCTTGGAGGATCTGGCGATACGCGGTGCCCTTGAGTGGGATTCGTCCTCGGCGGCAATTCTGTCGGGTGGCGTAAAGTGCTCTTGGCGTCAGCGGCGATGTAGCCGCCTCAATGTTGACGGCGCCGATGGTCACGATGTCGGCCCCAGACAATAAGGTTTCTCCGTTGGACGGGGTCAAAAACCCCCAGTGTGTGCACCCGTAAAAGTGGATGAATGTGCAGGGTGCCCGCCCGTTGGCTCCGCCCGTGATCTTGCTCCTACTTGAGGAGTCATTTCGGCATTGCAGCAAAGTTGGCGAATCTCAGTGCGGGCCCGTGGTTCGCTGCGGTGGTCGACGGAACGCATCGCAGACGGATTGGCTCTGACCATCATTGGCGCGGTCGCGATCATTGCCGCCTTGACGTTCCGCGATTACGGTCTCGGCTGGGACGACTACGTTCACGCCGAATATGGTGGATTGCTGGTTAACCTTTATTCATCCGGCTTCACCGACGAACGTGCCCTGTCGTTCGTCAATCTTTACGCCTACGGCGGCGGCTTCGACCTGCTCTCGGCGCTTGCCGCCAAGGTGCTCCCGTTCGGCCTGTTCGAGACGCGCCGGTTGATGGGCGCGATCGTCGGGCTCGTCGGCATCGTCCTGACGTGGCGCCTGGGACGACGAGTCGGCGGGCCACTCGCAGGCCTTATCGCAGTCGGCCTCTTGGCGACGTGCCCGCTGTATTACGGAAATATGTACATGAACGCCAAGGACGCGCCGTTTGCGGTCGCCATGGTGTTCCTCACATTAAGCCTGGTGCGCGCCCTCGAGGAATATCCGCGACCGTCGCCGATCAACTGCGCAATGGTCGGGGCCGCGGTCGGGCTCACGCTCGGTACACGCGTGCTGGGCGGAGTCGCAATCTTCAACGTGCTTGCGGCGTTGGGGCTCCTCGTCGTCGTCGAGGCGCGTCGCGAGGGCCTCCGCAAAGCCGGAATCAGCCTCGGACAATTCGTTGTCCCCCTCGTTCCGGCTCTTGTGCTCGGCTACGCCGTAATGGCGATCGTCTGGCCGTGGTCGGTCACCGAGCCGCTCAATCCGCTACGCGCAGCCGAATATTTCTCCCACTTCTTTGAGAAGCCGTGGAACGAGCTGTTCGACGGCATGGTCGTCCCGGTGCCGGAGATGCCGCGCCGTTACGTGCCAACGCTCTTCCTGCTCAGGGAACCGGAGGTCTTCCTGCTGCTTGGCATTGGCGGCGCTGCCGGCGCCCTCGTGGCCGCTTTCCACCGCGATATTGCAGCGACCCGACGCGCGATCCTGGTCCTGCTCGCCTTCGCGGCAATGTTCCCAATCGCGCTTGCGACGCTCACGAGGCCGGCAATGTACAACGGGATCCGCCATTTCGTGTTTGTGGCGCCCGCAATGGCGGTGCTGGGCGGCCTTGCCGGAGCATGGGTTGCCGAGCGGTTGTGGCGGGCGTGGCGACCCGCCGCTGCTTTCGTGGCCACCGCTTTGCTGGTCGGCTTGTTCCTTCCGGTCAAGGAAATGGTGAAGCTGCATCCTTACCAGTACACGCACTTCAACGTCATCTCCGGGGGTATCCGTGCCGCCGACGACCGGTATATGCTCGACTACTGGGGTCTGGCCTTCAAGGAGGCCGCGCATGAACTGCGGACGAAACTCACTGAAGCGATGGAGACGCCGACCGACAAGCGACGCTGGCGGGTCGCCATCTGCGGTCCGCAGCGGCCTGCACAGGTTGAACTCGGGCCGGAATTCCGCGTTATCTGGGACCCCAAGGGCGCTGACTTTGCACTGAGCCTCGGCGAATTCTATTGTAGCCAGCTTGCCGAACCGGTGCTGGTCGAAATTCAGCGTGAAGGTGTTGTCTACGCTCGCGTCTACGACATCCGCGGCCGCACCGTGACGAGCCTGAACGTGCCGCAGCACCCGTCACATCCGTAGACAATCTGAATCTTTTTCGGCGTTGCCGTTTTCGCGGGTAACAGGCGCGAAACTCATGCAGTTCTCAGTCGGTCATGACCTGGCGTGTCCAGGCCGTCCACGCCTTGCGGGCTGATCGGCCGCAAAGGAAAACGTGGGATGCCGAACGGGCGATGAGGAAATTGCTCTGGGGTTGCCGGACGCGGCCAACCGCGGCCGCCAAGCTACGCCGCCAACGCCTCCAGAATCCGCGCCCAGCTCCGCGTTCCCTTGTGGAAGCTCGAGAGATCGTACTTTTCGTTTGGCGAATGGACCCGGTCGTCGTCGAGAGCAAACCCGATCAGCAGCGTGTCGATCCCGAGCACCCGCTTGAAATCCGCTACGATTGGGATCGAACCGCCGCATCCGATCAGCACCGCCTCCTTGCCCCATTCCTGCGCGAGCGCGCCCCGCGCTTCGGCAAGCTGAGGGAGCCCCCAATCCAGCGCGATCGGGGGAGCGCTCGTGTGGTCGGCGAATTCGGCGGTGCAATCGGCAGGCAGGTGCGCGCGCACGAAGGCGCGGAATGCCTCGCGGATTTTTGCCGGGTCCTGATTGCCGACCAAGCGGAACGAGATCTTGGCGGAAGCTTCCGCCGCGATCACGGTCTTGGCTCCCGGCCCGGTATAACCGCCCATGATGCCGTTCACGTCGCAAGTCGGCCGAGAAAAAATCTGTTCAATGACGAGACGGCCCTTTTCCCCGGCCGGCACCGCAAGACCAACCTGTCCGAGGAATTTCTCAGGCGTCAGACCTAATTTGGTCCAGGACTTCCTCACGTCGTCGGGCAATTCAGGCACGTCGTCGTAGAACCCCGGGATAGTGATACGGCCATCGCGATCGTGAATCGCCGCGATGATCTTGGCGAGCACGCGGATGGGGTTTTGCGCCGCCCCGCCAAACACTCCGGAATGCAGATCGCGGTCGGCCCCCTTGATCCTGACTTCCTCATAGACGAGGCCGCGCAATGCGGTCGTGATCGCAGGTGTGATCGGATCCCACATGCCGGTGTCGCAAACGAGCGCGATGTCACCCGCAAGTTCCCCCTTGTGCGCCATGAGCCAGCCGGGCAGATGCTTGGAGCCGCACTCCTCCTCGCCTTCGATTACGACAGTAATGGCGACAGGTATCGAGCCCGTCACCGCCTTCCAGGCCCGGCATGCTTCGATAAAGGTCATGACCTGGCCTTTATCGTCGCAAGCACCGCGCGCCACGATCGCCTTGCGCCCGTCCGGGACCGTGGTGATGCGTGGCTCGAACGGCGGCTTCTCCCACAAATCAACGGGGTCGACCGGCTGCACGTCGTAGTGACCATAAAAGATGACGC
>JASHYD010001175.1 GCA_030043175.1 Xanthobacteraceae bacterium
GTTGGTGCCGCCGGCGCCACGGTCGCCCCACGACTTGAGCTCGATGGCGGCGAGATCGGGGACGAAATTCGTCTCCCACATATGATTGCCGGGGCGCACCGTGATGAGATCGCCCTCGCCGGCAAAATATTCGTTCTTACCGGTGCGGGCGGCGAACTCGTAATCGGTCTCGAACACGAAGCGCGCATCATGGAACGTGTTCATGACCAGCGGCAGGTCGGTGGTCGAGACGATAAGCGCTCGCTCGCGGCCGGAACCGTTGAAATGGCGGTGGCGGGCATTCAGCGGGATGGCGAACAGACTGCGCGGCCCCCATTCGAAGCTCTTTTTTCGGCCGTCCGCAAACTCGATTTGGGTCGAGCCGGTTCCCTCCAGCACGTAGACGACATCCTCATAGAGATGGCGCTGCGGCGCCGTCGCGCCGCCCGGCGGGATATCGAACACGAACATATTGGCGAAGTCGCCGCGACCATTGAGATGAACCGCCGCCGCTTTCACGCCGTAACGCGGCCAGATCGCGGTCTCGACCGCGAACAGATCGACGGCGTAGCCCTCAAACACCCGCATGCCTTCCGCTGCGACCCAATCGAGGTAGGCATCGACGCCGTACCGCGGCTTCTGTTCATTCATAGTTTCCTCCGGGCAGATGACAAATGTCCGATGGCGGGCGATGGCGATCCCTCTGTTGCCTCATTCTTCCTGTCCGCTGTCATCTATCAAACAACAGCGATTTGATCACTACCGGGACCACGCCGGGCGGCGAAATCAACGCTCCCGCATCGACGAAATCAAGCTCCGCCAGTTCCACGCCGTCGATTGAAACCAAATCGCCGTCAAGGCCGAGTTCCTCGGTCAGGATTCGTCCGATGGTCTTGCCGATATCGCCGTCGATCATCAGCAACAGCGGCTCGCTGCGCCGCCCCTCGGGAGCCACGGCCGCCATAATGGCCGCTGCGGTAGCGGCGATACGGAGGTAATCCGGATCGCCATGCCACGATAACGCGATCGCCACCGGGGCGTCCGGCGCGAGATCAAGCCGCGCGAGGCCCGCCCTGATGGCAGCCGTGATGGCTGCCCCGTCGATGGCGCCGCCAAGGTCAAGGCCTATCGCAACCACCGGCACGTTGCGAACAGGCAGCACTGCAGGCCGCGGCAGATGGATGGTCTTGCCGCTGACCTGAACCGTGAACTGCGACGCCCCGATCACGGTGGCGCGGATGCGCTGACCGGGGTCGATCAGCGTGAGCGTGGTGCGCTGGCGAAGCTCGGCGCGCAGCTCTTCGGCCAGCTCTCTGGCGATGTCGCCATAGTTGCGGCTCTCATACCCGAAGACATATTCCGCCACCCCGCCTGAAAAGGTGATCGCCTGCGGTATTACGGTACGCGAAAGCGGGGTCGTGAGGAGGAGCGACTGACCGAGCGCGTCCGGCGTCGCCCCGACGATATAGTCGGCCGCAATCCTCGCCAGCCGGTGGGCGATGGCGCGGCGAGTATCGGGGATGGCGAGCGCCGCCGCGTTGGTCCCGATGCCCAGCGCATCGGCGACGAGGCGGGCGGAATCCTCGACCCGGGTGAACTCGCCCGCCTCATCGGCGGCAATCAGCCGGCCGCCGACCGCGAAGGCCGCAACGCTGGCGAGAACCCCCTTATCGATCAGGGCGAGCTTGGTGGTGCCGCCGCCGATGTCGACGTGTAGGATGGACGCGCCGCGCTCCCGCGACAGCTTGACGGCCCCGGAGCCGTGAGCCGCCAGCGTGGCTTCGAGCCGGTGCCCGGCGGTGGCGCAGACGAACTTGCCAGCCTCGGCGGCAAACAGCTCATCGATCGCCTGGGCGTTGCGGCGCTTAATCGCCTCGCCGGTCAGGATCACTGCGCCGCTGTCAATATCGCAGGGAGCAAAGCCGGCTTTGCGGTAGCAATCGGCGACGAACGCGCCGAGCTTAGCGGCGTCGATCGTGCCGTCCGGCAAAAACGGCGTGAGCATAATCGGGGAACGCCACACCACTTGGCGGTGAACGACGGCAAAACGGCTGGAAAGGCCTTGCGACTGGCGCTGCATGAGCAGCTTGGCGAAGAGCAGGTGCGATGTCGAGCTGCCGATATCGATTCCGATGGTGGAAAGCTCGACATTTTCCTCCTTCCAGATGGACTGCGCGATTGCGGCGCGCTCCTCGTCTGACATGGCGAGGTGTTCGTGGAAGATGTCGAGTTCGTGCATGAACAATCGCAAAACTTGGAGCCCGGCCTGAGCGCAGCGAATCCGGGACAAGCGGACCTCGGATTTCGCGCGCTCAATCCGGGCTGAACCCTTCACGCACACAACCTAACACGCCCCGATCGCGATCGGCCAATCGCGGTGCGCATGACGGGCCACCGCCCACGCATGCGCACCTTGCCACCGCCGCGCCGACCGCCTACAGCACGGCTCCGATCCACACCCCCCGAGCAGCCCGATGAAACGCAGCACCGATCGCATCTTAACCAGCCATGTCGGCAGCCTGATCCGGCCGCCGGAGCTGATCGAGTTCTTGCGCGCTCAACAGGAGCAGCGATCCATCGATGCCGGCGCGTTCGCCAAGTGCCTGACCAATGCGGTTGCCGACATCGTGCACAAGCAGGCGGAAGTCGGCATCGACGTCGTGGATGACGGCGAATTCGGCAAGACCATCAGCTGGTCGCAGTATGCGCTGGAGCGTCTTTCAGGCTTCGAGCGGCGTTCGATGGGCGGGGGCATCAATCCGTTCGCGCGCGGCGCCGACCGCGCGCGTTTTGCAGCGTTCTATGCAGAACTCGATGCACGCGACGCTCCGGCGACCCAGTGGGAAGCCGCCTGCATCGGCCCGATCACCTATACGGGCCACGCGGCGCTTCAGCGCGACATCGACAACCTCAAGGCTGCGCTTGCGAAGGTCAATGTCGTCGAGGCGTTCCTGCCGGTCGCGGCGCCCGCGAGCGTCATCCCTGACCGCAAGAACGAATACTATCCGAACGAGGACGCCTGCCTGCTGGCGATCGCCGAGGCGATGCGCACCGAGTATCACATGATCGCGGATGCCGGTTTCTTGGTGCAGCTCGATGACGCGCGCACCGCCGTCACCTTTGACCGCATGGTACCGCCCGCCACCTTCGCGGATTACCGGCACTGGGTCGCCAATTATGTGGATGTGCTCAACCATGCGCTCGAAGGGATCCCGGAGGACCGCGTGCGCTATCACGTGTGCTGGGGGAGCTGGCCGGGGCCTCACACCACCGACGTGCCATTGCGGGATATCGTGGATCTCGTCCTCAAGGTACGCGCCGGCGCCTATGTCATCGAAGGCGCCAATCCGCGCCACGAACACGAGTGGAAGGTATGGCAGGAGGTTGAGCTCCCGCCCGGCAAGGTCCTGATGCCGGGCGTCATCAGCCATGCCACCAATATCGTCGAGCACCCCGAACTTGTGAGCGAACGGATCGTGCGGCTCGCCCGACTGGTCGGCCGCGAGAACGTCATCGCCGGCACCGATTGCGGCTTTGCCCAGAGCCCGATGTACCGGCGAGTCCACCCCAGCATCATGTGGGCGAAGTTGGAGGCGCTGGTGGAAGGAGCGCGACTCGCGAGCCGGGAGCTGTGGGGGTAGCGCATCGTGCTATCGCCGTCCTTCCAGAGACGGCGCGTCGCGCCTCCTCAGGTCAGAATCGGTGATGCGCGTCCAGTGGCGAGAACCCTTGCCCGTCGCAGCGAACTCGGGCCTACCCGACTTGAAGA
>JASHYD010000120.1 GCA_030043175.1 Xanthobacteraceae bacterium
TCGCTGCGAGTCTGCCGATCTGCCTGCTCGCCATTCCGGCGGGCGCGCTCGCCGATATCATCGAACGGCGGCGCTTCCTGATCATCGGCGAAGCCGCCAATACGGCGATCGCCGCCGCCTTCGCGGTGCTCGTCTCGCTCAACCTCGTGACCGCGGCGGTACTGCTCCTGTTCACGTTTCTGGTCAGCGCCTTCGGGGCATTCACGGCACCCGCCTGGCAGGCGGTGACGCCGCAGCTCGTGCCCAAGCAGGACCTGCCTGCCGCGATCGCGGTGAACAGCATCGGCTTCAACCTCAGCCGCGCGATCGGACCGGCGCTCGGAGGCGCGTTCGCAGCCGCATTCGGCATCGCATCGCCGTTCTGGATCAATGCGGCGAGCAATCTCGGTATCAATAGCGGACTGATATGGTGGCATCCACCGCGCCAGCGCATCACCCGCCTACCGGCCGAGCGGTTCGTGCGTGCGATCCACACCGGACTGCGCTACGCGCGTTACAATCTTTCCCTCCGCGCGACGCTGCTGCGTGCGATCGCGTTTTTCCTGTTCGCCAGCGCCTATTGGGCGCTACTGCCGCTGGTGGCGCGCGATCAGATCGCGGCCGGCCCCGGGATCTATGGCGTCCTGGTCGGCGCGATCGGGGCGGGCGCGATCGGCGGCGTCTTCGTGCTTCCCCACGCCATGGTGAAGCTCGGTCCCGATCGGCTGGTCGCGGTGGGCACGCTCGGCACCGCGATTGCGGTGGTACTGTTCGGCCTCGCGCACGACACGCCGACCGCGCTTGTCGCGTGCCTGCTTGCGGGCGCCGCATGGATCGTGGTGCTGTCGAGCCTCAATGTGTCGGCGCAGGTCGCGCTGCCCGAATGGGTGCGCGCGCGGGGGCTTGCGATCTTCATGACGGCCTATTTCGGCGCGCACACGGCAGGCAGCGCGCTCTGGGGACAGGTTGCTGCGGTGTGGGGCCTTTCGCTCGCCCATTTCATCGCCGCCGCTGGCGCGCTCCTTGCGATCCCGATCACGTGGCGTTGGCATCTGCAGACCGGTGCCAACGTCGATCTCACGCCCTCGCTGCACTGGGGCGCACTGGTCGTGAGCCACGAGATCCAGGACGATCGCGGGCCGGTACTGGTGACGGTCGAGTATCGGATCGATCCGGCCAAGCGCCGGCCATTCCTTGCAGCGCTCGACCGCCTCGGCCGGGAGCGCCGGCGCGACGGCGCCTATCGCTGGGGCGTGTTCGAGGATACGGCCGAGCCATCACGCTTCGTCGAGACGTTTTTGGTCGATAGTTGGCTCGAGCATCTGCGCCAGCACGAGCGGGTCACCAATGCGGACAGGGTGCTGCAGACGCAGGTGCAGCGTTTTCAACTGGAGGGTGCGCCGAAGGTCACGCACATGATCGCAGCCGAAAGGGCGTCAGCGCGCGAACAGAGGTGAGCCAGATTCGGACGTTACGTTGACTTCCCATCCACGTATATTTTCATGTTCTCAGGGCTCCAGCGCGTTCGCCGCCGGGCACGTCAGTCTCCACATCAGACCCGATGGCGCGTAATTAAGCTCGACTTCACCGCCGACGCTCAGCTTCGCCATTGAGCCGACGACCGTGCTGCCAAAGCCGCGCCGCTCCGGCCGAAAACAGGCGGTCCGTTGCGCTCAGTCCAGTTCATTGCCGACCACCTTCCCAGAATTTCTGAATATCTTGCGCCGCCTTGTAGGCCGCCTTCGCACCTTCGTTCGTCGCCATGACGACAGCATCAGCGCAATCTGTAGACCGACCGAGGCGCTTGCGGATTTCAGCCTTCTCTTCAATGAGGATTCCGCGGCTACCACTGATGTCCTTGATCCTAGGAGCACTGAGTTCGGATTTCAGCTGGGGACCGGCGGCAGCGCTATCGCCGAACCAAACTGCTGGCTTGGGTCGAGCTCTTCTCTGAGACACCACCAGTCTTCCGCTCGCCTATTATAGAATTTCAAGCCGCCCTCGCGTGTCTTCGCATTACTGGGGCGATTCCCGAGGTATCCCGTGCAAGGTATGCCCTGCCGCTCGAGAAGGCCCAGGGCATCGCCTCCAAAGCCTCCGCCGAGGTCGATCACAACAGGACACCGATCGCGGCGAACCAGCATAATGGCGCTTGCAACCTAATTCGGATCGCGGCACTCAGCGCCCGGCTTCTTCACGAGCCGATCGAACCAGCCACCGTATCTGGCCGCAATGATCGTCTGATCGCTACCGCCAGCGGCGACGTCAACGCCCATGGCCGTCATCTTCGCGCGCAGGCCGCCATCAGGCTTCCATCGAGCCATTGCCGCCTCGACCCACGCGGTTGGAATTACTTGATTTTCGTGGTCGCCGCAGCCGGCCAAAAAATCTCCGGTCAAGAGTTGAGTTCGGAGCGGCTCCCCTGAAGCAAACCGAAATTGAGGGGTTCTGACGGGCCTCATAGGCCCGTCGTTTTCTTGGAGGGCGTTGTGGCGTCTAATCCGCTTCGTCCTCTTCGAGTTCCATCATTTCCATCCGACGATCCCGAACGGCTTCCCTGATTTCTCGAACGACGCTCGTCGCAAGGAGACGCAACCGCTCCTTCTGATCGGGATTGAGAGTCTGATAGATCGGTTGCCATGCATCGGCTACCTTTTTGAGATTGGCCCCTCGTTCACTCAAGTTCTCGGCGCGTCCGCGCATGAGCTCGACCGGATTAAACTCACGCTGACCGGCCTGTTCTGCCAGTGCCTTAAGCTTGGCAATTCGATGGACCCGCGCCTCGGCTCTCTCGCGCATAGCCTGCTCCAACGGCTGCCAATGTCTCGCCTGGTCCGGTGTCAGTTGCAACGCGGCCTTGACGAGGCCAATTCGCGCATCGATCAAAGCATTCACGTCGGATGGCGTCAGCCCTGCATGGCCTTCGTGAGAAGCCTGCTGCGCATATGCAGAGCAAGCGACGAAGAGGACCGTCACCAGTCCAACTACTCCTTTCAACATGCCATTCTCCTTAGGATTTTAACCATTGTAAACGTGAGAACCATGCAGGTAGCTATTGGTTGCAGCGGAGTGATAAACAACACGCAGCGTTCCCAAACCCCTCACTGTTTCGAAGCGGCACCGCGGATTTCAAGTTCCAACCAGAACGCGAATTGCAGGGGCGCTGGTCGCTCACGATGGCTGCGCACACCCCGTCCCGTCCCTGTCAGACCTGATTGAGCGCGGCGGGGACACCGCCTCTGCGGCCTGCGTTGGCCTGCTGCGTTGAGGTTGCTCGGGCCGGGCCCTAGGGCCAGCGGAATCGCATCGATTGGATACGAACTTCGCGTTGAAGGAAGCTCGCACAAATTTGTGCGAACGTGGAGGTGCGCCAGAGCCCGCAGGAAGGCCGCTGGTACGTCCAGCCGTGCCCGCTGGCCTGTGCCCATCCTTTCGCCTCGTTCGCCACAACTTGTGGATAAAACAAAAGCTCCGACAACCATGGCGCGATCGGACCTTGAAATGATTTAACTTACAAGCTTGCAATGGTCGCAAGGACAGTTTTCAGTTGCTATAGTCTATATACCTTTTGTATGGCAGGGGTCTTTTGCAAAGCATAAAACTTGCCTTGGTTACAACCGAGGTTAGGAACAAATGGAACTCACTAGACGCACCTTCGTGTGTGATTTCTGTGAAAACGAGACAGACTCAGAGCAGCTGCCTGAAACTTGGGTGCTCTTAAAGACGGAACATATGTGCGATATCTGCCTCAACAAAAGGTCAAAAGCACCCTGCATCATTCACCGCCAGGGTATGGATACCTGTTAGAAAGAAGGGCCTTTCTTAAGCACTCACGTGCAGGGATGATTACCCCTGGAAGGAGGCTGAGGAGGTATAGCTTAACCTTGCAACTTACCCCTGGAAGGACGCCGAGTTAGTATAGCGGGCTACTACTACTGGCGATGGTCGTGCGGCGCTGCGGGTGCTGTTGCCGAGGCTGTAGGAAGGGGTAAACTGCATCATTGGTGGGTTGACCTTACCGCCATTCTGATGGCCACGCTGCCGGCGTGGTCGTGGTCGAGTCCGACGGCCTACTTCATGCGCGGCTCAAGGCTTCGCTCGCTGGTGCGGATCGCGGGCTTGAGTTTGCCTCCGGGCACAAGCTTGACCCGATCAGTGCCGCGCAGATCCCGGCGAACATGATCGGGAGGTTTCTCGCCGTCACCCGAAATTCGGCTCTAGGGCCTTCGCGGTTGGGCAAGCCAAGCGCCAGGCCAAGCCGGAGGGCGGCCGTCGGTTCCCCAGCGGATATCTACACAACCCGCGTCCGTCGGGGGACGCCTTGACCCGCCGATCGGCAAGGCTGGCCAGTTTGGCGGGATTGGTTTCACCGGCAATCAGTGCCTCAATCATAGCGCGGCCGCTTTTGCCCATCACGTCGGTAAGAGCCGAGTCCAATTTGATGTTAGCATCCTCGAGTGTCTTTTGCACCCGCAGCACGTGGCTCGACTGCTCACGAACCAATTGCGTGCGTGTGCGCAGCAGGTTGCGCATCTCCTGAGTTTGCGTATCCGGCACAAAGCTTGCCCGGATCAGACCGTGCGCCAGCAGTTCGGTCACCCACGTGGCATCGCTGACGTCGGTCTTGCGGCCCGGCACATTCTTCACGTGCGCGGCGTTCGCCAGCACCAACTCAAATTCGCCATCATCCAAGATGTGCCACACCGGCTTCCAGTAGACGCCAGTCGCCTCCATGGCCACATGCG
>JASHYD010001176.1 GCA_030043175.1 Xanthobacteraceae bacterium
TCAACCGTGACAATGTGCATGACCTGCGCCTTGTGTGGGCTCTGGCCCTTCGTGGCATGCAGGATGTCGGGCAGAACGGACCCGAGAACGAGGTCAATCCGCTGATCGACAACGGCTTCATGTACACCACGGACGGCTGGGGCACGGTGTACAAGATCGACGTCCGCAATCCCGACCACGGCGAGTTCGTGTGGATCGCGGACCCCGGCGTCAAGCATGAAGGCAACGTGCCGCGGACCCGCGGCATCGCACTGTGGGAAGATCTTGTCATCGCCAATCTCCCGGACGGCCGCGTCATCGGCATCAACCGCGACAGCGGCGAGATCGTGTGGGATAAGCAGATCGCTAAGACCGACGAATTCGGCAGCCGGGAGAAAATTATTGCCGCGCCACTGGCGGTCGAGGGGAAGGTCATCATCGGCAACGACCAGATTCGTGGTTGGCTCGCGGCGCTCGATGCCCGCACCGGCAATGAATTGTGGCGCTGGTACGCGGTGCCCAAGCCGGGCGATCCTGGCAGCGAGACCTGGAAGGACAAGAACAACGCCTGGAAGACCGGTGGTGGCGGCATCTGGCAGACTGGCTCATACGATCCGGCGACGCGGCTCACCATCTGGGGCACTGGCAATCCGATCCCGGATTATGACCCGCAGGCCCGACCGGGGGACAATCTCTACACCAACTCGGCGGTGGCACTCGACATCGATACCGGCAAGCTGCGCTGGTACCGTCAGTACCTGCCGAACGATTCCTGGGACTATGACGAAGTCGGCATCCACCTCCTGTATGACGCCACTATCAACGGCGAGATGCGCAAGGCCGTCGGGCATTTCGCCCGTAATGGGTTTTTCTACACCCTCGATCGCGTTAACGGTAGCTTCATCGGCGGCAGCCAGTACGTCAACGATCTGAACTGGACCAAGGGCCTCGACCCAAAGACCGGCAAGCCGATCGAATACAACCCCAGTCTCGACGTTCAGACCTACGTGCCGGAGGCGCGTGCGTTGCGCGGTGATCCCATGAAGCGGACGTGTCCGACTTGGCACGGCGGCGTCGCCTATCAGCCGACCGCCTATAACCCGATCAAGCACATCGCCTATGGGGTGGGCGCCGAGGGCTGCTTTAGCGGGAACGGCGCGAGGTTTGCCTTCAAGGGGCCGGAGGGCGGCCGCGATCCGCAGCACAGTGAGCGGCGGACCTACACCAGCGACCTCTATTACGGCGCCATCTCGGCCTATGACACAGTCAATAACAAGATGATCGCAAAGACCGTGACGGATATCGAGATTCGCTCCGGCGTGACCGCGACGGCCGGCGGCATCGTGTTCTCGGCGCTGCAGGACGGCTGGGTCGTCGCCTATGACGACGAGAAGCTCCAGCAGCTATGGCGCTTCAACGTCGGCACGCCGCTCAAGGGCGCGCCGGTCACCTATGGGATCGGACCGAAGCAGTACCTCGCCGTGCAGGGCAGCGGGCGCCACCTCCATCCGATCAAATACGACAATCTAGAGACGTCGAGCTACCTATTCGTGTTCGCGCTGGATTGATGCGGGGTCGATTGGTAGCCCCGACGAGCGGCGTGTCGCGACAAGCGCCTTCTTTCCCGCCTGCGTGCACCACGCGAGTCAGTCCTCGCATGGTGCACGCATAGAGTTGATACCGCTGCTCAGCGATCGTCAGATTCACCCCACCAGTCTGCATCACGCCCTGGGATGGCCGGAAGCTCAAGTAATCTACGTGATCCAGCGGGGAGTGATCGGAATTCGGTTGGCGGAGTGGCCCATCATTGCCGAGCTGACAATATCCGCTGCGAGTCCTCGCGCCTTCCCTCGATGTTGAATGCGAAGGCTGAAGGCGCGTGCGACGATCTCACCGTCAGCTAAAAGGACCGGTGCGAGTGCCACCACAAAATTTGATAGGGTACGACCAGGTCCGCTAACGGATACTCGAGTTAAGCGCAGCCTCTCGACGCGCTGTGAGCTGGCGTCCTCGCCGGTTACGATTGTATCCTCGAAGCCTTGAACAGAAGTGGAGTTTTTAAACTCCGGTACGGTTATTTGCGGCTGCCCTCCGGCCGCGATTCGTTCCGGAATTCATGGCGCTCGATCCGGCCGGGTGGTATTTTTTTCCAGGACTGTTTTTGGCGCTTATCTCAAATTTGCGTTTGCGGCGACCGATCAGCGTAAGCCAGCCCGCGCGCTCGTATGCCTGGTCGAACGCACGCCTCCTGCCCAGTCGTGCACGCTGATCGGCGGCGGTGGTTCTGCCCACACAACCGGACTCACGACAATCGGGCGACGCTACCGTGTGGACCTATTGCCGTACGCAGCGGGGGTCATCCAGACCTGCGGGGTTAGCATTAACTCCTACACAGGCCGCACGAATGGCTTGCATCTGTTGGGGGGTGCGGTTCGCGACGTTACGGTCGAATGTGAGCGACTGTTGGAACCGAATGGGATCGCTGTTGCTCCCGCCGGCAAGCTTCGTGCTCTCGATCTGGTAGAGCCGATCATTGGCAAAGAATACAGCCGCCGTGGTGAGATTGCCGTCCGGCCGGGAAATGCTGAGCTGCCGGCCATAAATCCGGTAGATGCGGTGGGGGATGTTGATCTTCAGCTCGCCGCCGCCCTGCGTCATTCGCTTGACGGCTTGCTCAATGACCGGAGCCTCCTGGAGGCCGGCATCGCGGCCATCCACGACCGTCATCTTGAACAGGCTATTGTCGTAGCGAGCCGAATAGATACGCGCGGGCACCATTTTGCCGGGAACGACCTCAAACATCGCCACGTCTTCGACATCAGGATCGGCTGGGAAGACGACCCCGAACCCTTCGGTAACAGAGTTGAGTTCCCTCCACTCCGCGGCGGCGGGCCCGCTGACGACAAGCGCCGTCAGCACAAAGGCGATCAAGCGCATCTTTGGTCTCCTCTTGAGCGAAGACGGTCCAAGACGACTTTTGCGCGCGCAAGCTTCCTCTGGAAGGCACTGGCGCGCTTCAGACGCATCGGCAAATGGGTTACGCGGCAACGAACAATAATGCGCCCAGCGGTGAGCGTAAGCAACGGGTCTCACGGGGCCTGTCCTCAGTTGAGAAGGAACTGCCGCCCGTGCATTATCGGGCTAGGTCCTGTGGACATTAGAGCGAAGCTGCCGTGACAACGTGACTCATGTGTCCTCGAAAAGACGAATCTCAACAAAGCGAGAGCGACCTTCTCTGTGGTTTTGATTCCATAATCTCCGCAAGCTTGGTCCGAAAGGTCGAGTCAGCTCAAGGGCTTACAAGCGAGTCGTGGCGACAGCGCCACCAGTGAATGGCAAAGCTTGAATCAAATCAACAATGGCCGCGTTTTTCTTCATCGGCGCCTGTTAGCAACTCAGGATTAGAGGGGGGATTCCCCCCGATTCACGAAAGTGATTCAAGATCGCAACTGGGGAGGGCGATCTTGATTCGGCGGGCATTGACGGACGGACAATGGCAGCGAATTGAACCACTTATTCCGGGCAAGAAAGGCGATAAGGGA
>JASHYD010001177.1 GCA_030043175.1 Xanthobacteraceae bacterium
GCGACCGCGTCGCCCGATGCAGCGCTTCAGGGTGGAAAGCGAGGGCGTGACGCTGAGCAAGGCGGAAGATGCGGATGAGGTTCACCGGCTCGCGCGCGAACACCTCCGGATCCGCGATGTTGATGCGATTGTTATCGATTATGAAATCGGGGCATTCGCGCAGGACCCGCCGGCCGCGCGGTTTCAAGCGCGCCACCACACGGTTGAGCATTGGAGCGGATTTGGCTTGTCGGCTCTCCAGCGCCGCGCAAAGAATTGCCGTGAGGTCGCCGACATCCTTCGCCACCAAAAAGTAGTGCTTCATAAACCGCTCGACATCGCGCATCCCGGCGCGGTCGACATAGCCGAGCCTCCTCGCGATGCTGCGCTGGATGTCGAACGACAGCCGCTCCTCGGCGCGGCCGGCCACAAAGTGCATGTTGCACCGCACCGCCCAAAGGAAGTCCTCGCAGCGCCGGAACAGGCGGTATTCGGCACGGTTGAAGACGCCCTGCGCAATAAGATCCTCAGGGTTGCGCACCCGGTAGACGTACTTGGCAATCCAAAAGAGCGTGTGCAGGTCGCGCAGCCCGCCTTTGCCATCCTTGACGTTAGGCTCAACCAGATACCGCGACTGGCCGCTGCGGCGATGACGCTCCTCGCGCTCTGCAAGCTTGGCAGCGACGAATGCGGTGGCGCTGCCTTGCACAACTTCTCTGTCGAACCGAGCGACCAGTTCGTTGAATAGGGCACGGTCACCGAGCAGAAACCGCGCTTCCAGGATGGCGGTACGGATCGTCATATCTGCCCGCGCCAGACGAATGCAGTCGTCGATGGGCCGCGTCGCATGACCGACTTTGAGCCCCATGTCCCACAGGCAGTAGAGGATGGCCTCAGCGATCTGCTCGCCCCAGGCGGTCTGCTTGTAGGGAAGCAGAAACAAAAGATCGATGTCCGAGCCCGGCGCCATCAGGCCGCGGCCATAGCCGCCGGTCGCCACGATCGCCATCCGCTCGCTCTCTGATGGGCTGTGGCGCGGATAAAGGCGTGTGGTGGCGAAGGTGAAGATCACCCTGATGAGGTCATCCTGCAGCCGACACAGCTGCGCGGCGCAGCGGCCGCCTTGGCGTTTCTTCAGCAACAGCGCCTCGGCCTTCGCGGAACTTTCTGCCAGCACGGCCTTGAGACGTTGAGCGACAGCGGTCCTTTTCTCGCCCTCGACGGAATTTGCGAGTTCATCGACTTCAGCGATGACCGCGTCGGCGTCGAACAGGGCGTATGGTTCATGCGCAGGAGGAGCGAAGGACATGCTTATCGATACCTGAAGCTTCGCGGCGTGTCACGGCACGGTTCCTGTTCTTGGAGTTCCTGTTCTTGGAGTGCCCGCGGGTCTCAAGGCATCGCAATAGACGAAATCGCGAACGAAAAATGCGCAGATTGGACGAACTGTTGCGCATTCGATTCGGTTTCGTTATTGCCGCGATCCCTTGCCCAGCTGGTGCGCAACATCCGCCAGCGAGTATGGCGACGCGGCGCAGTCGGGCGAGCGACCGGCAGAACCTCGCCACCAGGAATTTCGTCGCGAAAATCAAGCCGCTGCTCGGATCGCGGTCCGCTCACCGTCTGACCGCACTGTGCGGCAAGAGGTATCGACATCTCCGTAGGGCGAGTCGGTTCCGACTCGTCAAGGGCACCGGTGCGCAGGCGGCGGAAGTCAGGGGACGGGCGAACACGGCCCGCAAGAGCGTGCCTTTTGTCCCCCCAAGTGTTCCAGTCGATTGAAATTCCATCACGCTCGCGAAAGGCGGGACGCCGTTGAGTAGGATTCACGCCTCTGCCTTGGTGTGCGGCCGCGGCGGATCCCACGGATACCGGCGCCGCGCATGGGGTGGCCGCGGTCGTAGCTGGTCAAGTGGAAGATGCCGCGAACCAGGGACGAGCTGATGCACCCGCGCATAGAGCTCCGAGGTGAGTTCTTGCCGATCGGCTCTCGATGCGAGTTCGGCAAAGGGCACCACGGCGCCCACGTGCACCTGGATGGTCGCACCGACGAAGTTTCGCAGTTCCGAGACCATCAGCGCCAGCCGGATCGTCACGCTATAGCGGCTCACGAGATGAAAGAGCGGGCTGTTCTGCCCTTCGAAATACACCGGAAGCACCGCGGCTTTTGCCTGCTGGATCAGCCGGGCGGTGAAGGTCTTCCACGGCAGTTCCTCGGCCTTACCGGCGGGATTATCTGCCGTTGCAACCCCGCCTGCCGGGAACACGACGATCGTAATGCCCTCCCGCAACAGGCGCCGCGCTGCGTCACGGGATTCGACGTTCGTCTTGATTGCCTCCCGGCTGCCGGAGAAATCGATTGGAAGTGCCAAATGGCGGATCTCCGGAACCTTCAGCAGGTCGCTGTGGGCGAGAATGCGACAGGGACGGCCGAGTTGTTCGGCGAGCGCCAATATCGCGATTCCATCACCGATGCCGAACGGGTGATTGGCGACGATCACGAGCGGCATTTCGGGCGGCACCGTCACCGGCCAGGGAGCCGCGTCGGGATTGCCGCCGTTGATCTCGAGCCTGGTTCCGATCATGCCGAGAAGTTCGTTCATCATGCGTGGGTTTTTGCCAGCCACCTCCGTGCGCCAGGCACGATAGATCGGCAGCAACTGGCGTCTCCCCGAGAGGTCCTCGATCGCGTGCATCGCCCAGCGTCTCCACCAGGGGTCGCGCGGTGATGCGTAGGTAAGAATCTTGGATTCCATATTCATTCTGGGTTGCGGATGACGTCTGCTTCTACCACGCCCAACCGCGTGAAGCTCGATCAAACTTATAGGCTCGAGCGGCGCCCCAGCCTCGTCTTCGTCTTCGTGATGCTGCAGCTTTTTTTTCACGATGGCGGATCCTGCGCTCGCCTGAAACGAACCGCTACTGGCTGAAGCAAACCGCTATGTTGGCTTCGCGGCCAGAAGCTTGAGGGCGTAAAGTACGTCCAGGGCTTCGCGCGGCGACATCTCGTCGGGATGCAAGTCGGCGAGCGCCTTGACGATGGCGTCAGCGGTCGGATTGCTTGGCGGCGGAGCGGGTCGCGCCACGACCGAAAAAAGCGGCAGATCGTCGATGAGACGATCAGACCGCGACATGCGATCCTGGGCTTCAAGCTCGGCCAGCACCTGCTTGGCCCGCTCGATCACGGCGGTCGGAAGGCCGGCGAGCTTGGCGACCTGTATGCCGTAGGAGCGGTCGGCTGCGCCCGGCACCACCTCGTGCAGGAACACCACGTCACCGTGCCATTCCTTCACCCGTACGGTCGCATTGAACAGCCGTTTCAGCCTTGCGGCAAGCGCCGTCAACTCGTGAAAATGGGTGGCGAACAGCGCGCGACACCGACTGGTCTCATGCAGGTGCTCGATCGCGGCCCAGGCGATTGACAGGCCGTCGAAGGTTGCGGTCCCGCGCCCGATCTCGTCGAGAATCACAAGCGAGCGCTCGCCCGCCTGATTGAGAATTGCCGCGGTCTCCACCATTTCCACCATGAAGGTCGAACGTCCGCGGGCAAGATCGTCCGCGGCCCCGACGCGCGAAAACAGGCGGTCGACGATGCCGATGCGCGCCTGCTTGGCCGGTACAAAGCTCCCCATCTGGGCAAGTACGGCAATGAGCGCATTCTGGCGCAGGTAGGTCGACTGGCCCGCCATGTTGGGGCCGGTGACGAGATAGATGCGCCCCGCTTTTGCGCCCCCCGCTTCACCTTCTCCCGGCCCTGTCCCCAACCCTGCCCCGCCCGCGGGGGGCGGCGAGAGGTCGCAATCATTTGCGACGAACGGTCCGCCGTCGTGCGCGAGCGCCTGTTCCACCACCGGATGCCTCCCGCCGACAACGACAAAGTTGCGGCTGGCGTCAACTTCGGGCCGTACGTAGCTGCGCTCGACCGCCAGGGTCGCCAGCGCCGCCGCGACGTCAATTGAGGCAAGCGCCTCAGCCGCAGCCTTGATGTCTTCAGCAGCCCTTACGGCCTGCGCAGCAAGGCGATCGAATATTTCAAGTTCCATTCCGAGCGAGCGGTCTGCCGCACTGGCAATCTTGGCTTCGAGGTCGCCAAGCTCTGCCGTGGTGAAACGAATCTGGCCAGCAAGGGTCTGGCGGTGAATGAATGTGGCGTTCCACGGAGCGCCAATCAACCGGTCGCCGTTGGCAGCCGTCACCTCGACGAAATAGCCGAGGACGTTGTTATGCCTGATTTTCAGGGTCCTGATCTGGGTTTCCTCGGCGTAGCGGGCCTGCAGTGACGCGACCACTCGTCGCGATTCATCGCGCAGTGAGCGCGTCTCATCGAGCGTCTCGTCATAATGGGCGCCGATAAATCCGCCCTCGCGCCGTGACAGCGGCAGGTCGTGGCTAAGTGCGGCGGAAAGCTCGGCGGCGATGTCCGGATCGGGCCGTCGCAACGAGAAGGTAGCGTCGGCGATCTCGGCAACCTGCGGGGCGATCGCGAGGCGTTGCGACAGCTCCGCGGCGGCGTGCAGGCCGTCGCGGATTGCGGCGAGATCGCGCGGTCCGCCGCGACCGACCACCAGCCGGGCCATCGCGCGGGCGAGATCGGGCGCGGCCGCGAGCCGGGAGCGAACGTCCGCGCGCAAATCGACTTCGCTCACCAACAGCCCGACCGCATCGAGGCGCCGGTTGATGGCAGCCGGATCGGTGAGCGGCGCCGCGAGCCGTTGCGCGAGCAGCCGGGCGCCCGCGACCGTGACGGTTCGATCGATTGCGGCGATCAGCGAACCACGGCGCTCGCCATTGTGGGCGCGCACCAGCTCAAGGTTGGTGCGCGTCGCCGCGTCGATGGCAAGCGTCGCCCCGGCGGGTTCGCCGGCCGGAGGCGACAGCGGTGGACGCTTGCCGAGCTGGGTACGCTCCACATAGGTGACGCAGGCGGCGGCAGCCGTGAGTTCGAGCCGCGACAGTGCCCCGAACACGTCCGCGGTCGCGACCGCAAAATAGGTCGCGAGACGGCGCTCGGCGCTTGCCCCGTCGAACACATCGCGGGTCAGCGGCGTCACCGCCGGCAGCGAGCGCCACAGTGGCTTAAGATCGGCGTCATCGTAGAGCGCATCCGACACGATGATCTCGCCGGGTTCCAGCCGGGCGATCTCGGCCGGCAGGCCATTGCGGTCGCAGGTGGAGATGCGGAATTCGCCGGTCGAAATGTCGAGATACGCGAGCGCGAAAACGCTGTGCGCATCGGCCGCGCCGCGTTTCGCGCGCGCAACGGCGACGAGATAGTTGTTGCGCTTGGCGTCGAGAAGGGAATCCTCCGTCAAGGTTCCGGCCGTGACCAGGCGAATGACGTCGCGCTGGACGACGCTCTTTCCGCCGCGCTTCTTCGCCTCCGCCGGATCCTCGACCTGCTCGCAAACTGCCACCCGATGGCCCTGCGCGATGAGACGATGCAGATATTCATCGGCGCGGTGCACCGGCACCCCGCACATCGGAATATCCTGCCCGCGGTGCTTGCCGCGCTTGGTCAATACGATGCCGAGCGCACGGCTGGCCAGTTCGGCGTCCTCAAAGAATAATTCGTAAA
>JASHYD010001178.1 GCA_030043175.1 Xanthobacteraceae bacterium
AAGTCGCTGATCGAAGCTTTGTCCCACGGCGGCATCGCCAACAAGGTCAAGGTCGACCTCGATTGGATCGAAAGCGAAGCGTTCGAGCGCCAGGACCCGGCGCCGCTGCTCGAGCATGTCGACGGCATCCTGGTGCCTGGCGGGTTTGGACAGCGCGGCGCCGAGGGAAAAATCCGCGCCGCGCAATACGCCCGCGAGCGGCGCGTGCCGTATTTCGGCATCTGCTTCGGCATGCAGATGGCGGTGATCGAGGCGGCGCGCAATCTGTGCGGCATAGCGGACGCGAATTCCTCAGAATTCGGCGCCACATCCGAGCCGGTAGTCGGCCTGATGACGGAATGGCTCAAAGGCAATGAGCTGCAGAAACGCGGCGTCAACGGCGATCTCGGCGGCACCATGCGGGTCGGCGCCTATGCGGCATTGCTGGAACGCGGCAGCCGGGCCGAGCACATCTACGGCAACCCCAAGATCTCCGAGCGCCACCGTCACCGCTACGAGATCAACACCGCCTACCGGGCGCGCCTTGAGCAGCACGGCATGCGCTTTTCCGGCATGTCTCCGGACGGGTTGCTGCCGGAGATCATCGAGTACGCGGACCATCCGTGGTTCGTTGGCGTGCAGTTTCATCCCGAGCTGAAGTCACGGCCTTTCGAGCCGCACCCGCTGTTCGCATCCTTCATCGAGGCTGCCGTGGTGCAGAGCCGGCTGGTGTAGCAGAGCGACCGCAAGGTCGATGGTCGGCACGCTTCGCCACGACCAAACGCTCAGGCACCGATCACCGCGAGCCGCGGCCGCCCTGGTCATCGTGTCAGGCTGGTCATCGTGTCAGGCCCGATGGATGGCAACGCTCCTTACGAAGGTGACAAAGCCGTCGACGAATTGTCGAAGCTGTTCCTTCGTGGCATCATTGGCGATCCGCCCGCCTTCGTCGAAGATGCTTCCCGCGCGGGGCACAAAAAGGCGCCCGCCAAACCAGGCTCTGGTCCCCAATGTGCGCAGCACTGGCAGCCACGCCTCCTGGCTCAGGATCGTGCCGAAGTTGCCCGGCGACGCGCCAATCATTGCCACCGGCTTGCCGCCGAAGACGCGAGGAATGTCCGCAGGCGGCCGCGACAACCAGTCAATCGCATTCTTGAAAACACCGGGAATCGAATTGTTGTATTCAGGGGTTACCAGGAGCAACCCTTGCGCGGCGGCGATTGCCTCCTTAAGGCTCTGCGCGGGTCCGGGAATGCCTTGCGTGTCCTCCACATCGCCGTCGTAGAGTGGAATGTTACGAATGGATTCGACGGTCATCTCCGCTCCCGGCGGCATCAGTTCGACCGCCGCTCTCAGCAGCGAGGAGTTGAACGAACCTTGGCGCAGACTGCCCGACAGCCCGACAAGCTGCGTCACAGCTGACGGCATCATTCCCCCACGAACAGCGATGGAAACCCGTATCTCGGCGACGGGTCGTTGGGATTGGGAAGATAAGGGCCGGGCGTGCCCGCCGTCACGCCGGTCGCGCTAAGGGGATAATGGCCCGGCCGGCTCAAGAGGGGCCTGTCGTCAGGGCTCACAGGCATGGAACTTCCTGGCCCAAATCCATTCGGCAGAGCTTGCGTCTGCGCGATATTGGCCCACAGAGCCGCCGCGATTACGGAGCCGAAGCAGAGTTTCATTTTGGGCCATTCCTTGATGTACTCCTTGCGCAACGCGATGTCTGCGCCGAGGTTCCGTTGCAAACGCGGGGCGTCGGCCGCAAATTGTGTCGCGAATCCGAACGAGCGCGGACCCTCGCCGCACGCGAACCGCGATCGGGTTGTTGACCGCAGACCTCCATCCGTTCATGGTCCGCCGGCTTGGGGACGGTGTTGATGGCAGCACAAACAGACTTGCGAACGCCTTTGTCGCCGAACCTGATCGTCGCCGTCGGCGCCGCCCGCTTCGGCAATCACCTGCCGCTGACGCTGATCGCCGGGCCGTGCGCGCTTGAAAGTCGCGACCATGCGATCGAGATGGCAGGGGCCCTCAAGGAAATCGCGGCCCGGCTCGGCATCGGCCTCGTCTACAAGACATCCTTCGACAAGGCCAATCGCACGAGCCTATCAGGCGCGCGCGGCGTCGGGCTCGAGGCCGCGCTCGCCGTGTTCGAGGAAATCCGCGGCAAGCTGGGCGTGCCCGTTCTCACTGATGTCCACGAAAGGGGCCAGTGCGCCGACGTCGCCGCCGTGGTCGATGTGCTACAGATCCCCGCGTTTCTCTGCCGGCAGACCGATCTCCTCGTCGCGGCCGCCCGCACCGGTCGCGCCGTCAACCTCAAGAAAGGACAATTCCTCGCCCCTTGGGACATGACCCATGTGGTGGCGAAAGTCACTGGCGCCGGCAATGCGAACGTCCTGGTGACGGAGCGCGGCGTGTCATTTGGCTACAACTCTTTGGTTTCGGATCTGCGCGCCATTCCGGTCCTTGCGCGCATAGGCGCGCCCGTGATCTTCGATGCCACCCATTCGGTGCAGCAGCCCGGCGGACGTGATGCTTCATCCGGCGGCGAGCGCGAATTCGTCGCGGTGTTGGCGCGTGCCGCGGTGGCGGTCGGGATCGCCGGCGTGTTCATTGAGACCCACCAGGATCCTGATCGCGCGCCTTCCGATGGGCCCAACATGGTGCCCCTCAAGGAGATGGAAGGACTGCTGTGCCGGCTCATCGCCTTTGACCGGCTGGCCAAGGATAGCGGCGCCGTTTTTCGCCTCGGTTGAGCGCAAGCCCCTCAACCTCGCTCCCAGCCGCATCTGATCAACTTGCTCCCAGCCGTTTCGGGTATCCCAGCCTGCTCCGTCCTTACTCCCGCGCCCGATAGCCGCGCACGCCCTGGTCTGGCGCCCAGACATCGCGCGGCAGGCGGCCGGCCTGCCAGAATACGTCGATCGGCATGCCGCCGCGGGGATGGAAATAGCCGCCGATGCGCAGCCAGCGCGGCTTGAGATGGGCGAACAGGCGTTTGCCGATCGCGACGGTGCAATCTTCATGAAAGGCCGGGTGGTTGCGGAAGCTGTTGAGATAAAGCTTCAACGACTTCGACTCCAGGAGGAACAGGTTCGGCACGTAATCGATCACAACTATTGCAAAATCCGGCTGCCCGGTGACCGGACAGATCGCGGTGAATTCCGGAAAGGTGAAACGCGCCACATAATTGGTGTCGGAGTGGGGGTTCGGCACCCGATCAAGCGTCGCTTCTTGTGGAGATGCCGGAATCTTGCTTGGTTGGCCAAGGTGGAGGGACCTGCGGCTCGATTGTTCAAGGCGGATAGGTTTGTGTGGCATCGGCGCAACACGGGCGATACAAAAGCGAACGGGGCTGATCCCGGTTGGGCACAAATAACGTTTGCGCCCCGTGTCGTCACGTCTGTAATTTGTGGTAAACGGGGTCCCGCATGGATGGGATGGTGAAGAGTCCGAGGAACGGTTGGCAGCGGCTCGCCGCCGGCGTCCTGGCGCTCGCGCTCGTCCTGCAGGGCATCGCCCTCACTTTGGCAGGGGCCCGGCTCGCCGCCACCAATCCGACCGACACCGCTGCCGGCTTCGAACTATGCCGCCATGATGGCGGCCTGGGGGAGGCGGCGCACCCGAGAGCCCGGCTGCCGACAGCCATTGCATTTTCTGCCTGACCGGCGCGACCTATCTTGACGCACCGGCGGCAGCATCGGAATGCCGCACGGTTAGGTTTGGGGCGTTGTCGTGGTCGCTGAGCGCGTGGCGATGGCCCGTCACGACCGTCAACGCCAGCGCGCGACCGCGCGGTCCCCCTTTGCCTGCCTGAGGCGCGGCGGACCATAAGCCGCCTCATCCCACTTCTGCAAATCATGGCGGCGCGCGCACGCCGATCGAGGGCGCGGGGGGCGCGGCGCAAATCACACCGGAAAGATCATATCTCGATGTGTCATCCGGGGCTGCCGCCGGCGCATAGCCGGCAGTGCCATTGACCGCGCCGCAGCACTTCAAGAGGGTCCCGCGCAATTCGCGCGAACGTAACACCCTATGGTTCCAGATGGCCAAAACCCGCTCCAGGCGCTTCGTCGAAGCGTATGAAGGCAATGCCCCCAGGGCAAAGAACAACCACATCGGAGGTAGTACCATGAAGAAGTCCGGCATCCTCGTCGCCAGCCTTGTTGCGCTGTCCGCTCTGTCGAGCAGCGCGATCGCTCTGGACTACAAGGTGGGCGCGCTCGAGATCGACAGCCCCTGGTCGCGCGCAGTCCCAAAAAACGCGAAGGTGGCGGTCGGCTATTTGACGATCAAGAACACCGGCACCGAACCGGACCGACTCGTCAGCGGCGCAACGCCCGTCGCCGGCGGGTTCATGGTTCATGAGATGACCATGGACAATGGGATCATGAGGATGCGGCCGCTCACGTCGGGATTGGAAATAAAGCCCGGCGAAACAGTCGAGCTGAAGCCGGGCTCATTCCACATCATGATGACCGACCTCAAACAGCCCATCCAACGCGGCAAGCCATTCAAGGCCACCCTGAAGTTCGAGAAGGCGGGCGACGTCGATGTGGATTTCGCGGTCGAGGCGGCTGGCGCCACCTCCACTGCCGCCTCCGGACATGATGCGCATCAGGACATGCACTATCATTGACGAAAGAAGACTGGGCCTATCCGGCGGCCGCCCGGCAACCGCATGCAGCGCCGCAAGGCTCCTGTCCGGCTTGCCGGGAGCGGGTGAGGAGCATTTTCACGAAGAGACCAGCCGCCGGGCTCAAAGTCGTGAAGAGGCCCTCGCCCGAATAAGCAAGACGAGGTGATCGCGATCGTTGCGGCGAGCGGGCTCGGCGTAAGGCGATGACCAGGCAGGCGGCGCGCGTGTTGGCGGCGCCGCGCGGGAACCAAGGCACCGGGTACTGCTTTTCGCTCAGGCTGCGTTGCGCTAAAAGCCGCGCACGCATCAACAGCCGGGAGCCTCAATGACCGCTATCGTCGATATCATCGGCCGCGAAATTCTCGACAGCCGCGGCAATCCCACCATCGAAGTCGATGTTGTGCTGGAGGACGGCAGCTTCGGCCGTGCCGCGGTACCGTCCGGCGCCTCGACCGGCGCTCATGAAGCCATCGAGGTGCGCGATGGCGACAAGAAGCGCTACTTCGGCAAGGGCGTCCGCATGGCGGTCGAGGCCGTCAACGGCGAGATTTTCGATGCCATCGGCGGCATGGATGCCGAGGCCCAGGTCAAGGTCGACGAGACCCTGATCAACCTTGACGGCACGCCCAACAAGGCGCGGCTCGGCGCCAATGCGATCCTGGGCGTCTCGCTTGCCACCGCCAAGGCGGCTGCGGCGGCAAGCGGGCTGCCGCTCTATCGCTATGTCGGCGGGTCCTCGGCCCGCCTTCTGCCGGTGCCGATGATGAACATCGTTAATGG
>JASHYD010001179.1 GCA_030043175.1 Xanthobacteraceae bacterium
AGGACGAGCGTGCAATCGTAGTCGCAACTACGCTCGAGCCGGGGTGGCTGCAGGGCTGAGTCTCTGATCTTTGGCATGAATCTATCCGGACCTGTGCCGGTTGCGCTTTCCTGCATTCGCGGCGGCTTACTGTTTCTGCTTTATAGCGGGGAAGCGTACCAGAGACCCGGGGATGAGCCTGACCACCGAGCAATGCCGCGCGTTGATCGTGCTCGCGAGAGCGGGCCTCAACGGTACCTCGCAAACGTCGCTCATGGCACACGGATTTTGCATCAGCATGATCGCCGGGCTGATCAAACATGGCTTCGCGACCTTGACACGAGAAAAGGTCCGCGCCGGCACCAGGTCGGTCAATGTCGGCAGCGTGCGCATCACTGCTGCCGGGCGTGACGCTCTAACCGCCGAAGGATGCTTCACACGTGCGACGTAGCCCCGTGTGTGCTTGAACGAGAACCTTGTACGTGAGAGGTATGCGGCCGGTGGAGGATCCGCGTCCGTAAGATCGCCGCCCAGGCGATTAAGGGCTCGCCACCAAACCCAACTCGATCAGATCATTGCCCACCCCCAAGATGATTGATTCGTATGTAACCTGACGCGAGCGGGTTCGTTGAATGAACCGAAGCGAGTATTCGTCCGAGTGCGATTGGGTCGATAGAAGTTACAATTGTGCGAAGTTATGCCTCATCCGCACCACCGCGGCGCCGCGTTGAGATCGCCACTCTGCGTCTTGAGAGCAAGCGATTGCGCCAGCGGCTGAAAACGCCTTCGAAGGAAATGACACGAGGCACGATCCGTAACCGCAAGAAGGCGGGTATCTTCATACCGCTGGCCCAGTGTCGGCCAGATGAACGCTCTGTCATCAAGCCCGTGGTGGCGCGATGATTGCGCTGCCCATCGGCGTTCGGATATGGATCGCGGCCGGCCATACCGACATGAGGCGCGGGATGAATAGGCTGGCGCGTGGAGTGCAGAGACGCTGCTTCGTAATCTGCACGCCGGCGATTCTGTATATCTTCCGTGGCCGCAACGGCTCACTGATAAAGATGCTCTCTTGCAAGACGGCTCCGCATGTCGCTTTAAGTGAAGCGGCTAGAGCGCGGCAAGCACGCCAACTCCTTGGAGGTGGTCGTGGGAATGCGAATCCGAACGTCACCGCCAACTTCGATCTCGACGACCGGTCCTTTGGTCTCCGCCTCTGGCACGATGATGGCGACATCACAACCTCGGCTAATCCCACCGCTGCGCTGCGTCCCGGCGCCGGCCATAAATCTGCCCACGAACGACATCCACGCGCGACCGCGCTCACTGCCGCGTCAAGCGCAAACGCTTCCGCAACAATTGCCCGCTTCTGCTCTTCGCTCCACCGCCGGCGGCGCCCGAAGGGCACGAGGACGCCGACGTTGCTTGGGCGTCACTCCCAAAGCCGCGACGCACGCAAGCGCCATAGCCGCTGTGCGGTGGTGTCAACCCGGAAGCTTCGTCACTGATTATTGATCTCGATCATTTTTTGACATACCGCGATACGGTCCCCGCGTCGTACATTCCGACGAAGACATTGCCTGCGCCATCCGCCGCCACGGACTCTCCCCAACTGTTGCTAGCAGCGCCAGTCCCCTCTTTGGCCGGGGTGGGCTCAGGAATGAAGGCAGTGACTTTGCCATCCTTCACGCTCCCAATTCTCACGCCCCGTTTGAAGCCCGGATTCTGCGCCATATTGGATTCGGAATCGGTCACATAGAGAATGTCGTTCTTGTCGATGAAAAGGCCGCTTGGGCGACCGAACTGCTTCCATTCCGCGAGAAACGCGCCATCTGGGCTAAAGATCTCGACGCGATTATTGGATCTGTCAGCGACGAATATGCGGCCGGCCGAATCGATCGCCAGCGAATGATTGACCCCGAACTCGCCGGGGCCGGAGCCCCGCCTGCCCCACGCCGTAATGAACTTGCCGCCGCTGGTGAACTTGACAATGCGAGCGTTGGTGTTGCCGCCATGCCCATCACTCACGATGATGTCGCCATTGGCGGCAACCGCGACATCCGTTGGAGCGTTGAACATGTCGGGGCCATCACCCGCGACGCCTCCTCTGCCAAGCGTCAGCAGCACCTTGCCGTCCGGACTGAACTTGATGACCTGATGGCCCTTGCCATTGCCGCCAACGTTGTCGGTCGTCCATACGTTGCCGTCGCGATCTACGTAGAAGCCATGTGGGTGGTTGAAAAGACCTTGGCCAAAGGCCGCCGCAAAATTTCCGTTGGCATCGAATTTTTCGATAGGATTGAGTGTAGAGTTCACACAATCCTTTGCTCCACATCGATCAAACACCCAGATGCTGCTGCCATCGGGGTCGATGTCGACGCCCGTCACCTGCCCGATCTTGCGGCCACCGGGCGACTTCAACCAATCCGTGTCGAGGCGGTATAGGTTGGGGGCGCCATTCGGGTCGGCCGGTGCTTGCGCGAACAATTCAGCTTCAGGCCAGGTGATTGCTGCTGCGATGATCCCAAACAGCAACGTGATTGTACGTACGCGGAACACGGATACCCCCTTTCGGTGGCGGCGCCATTTGATTCAAACGTCTTCGATGACAACCGGTCGAGTTATATAGCTCCATTCGAAGCCGTTCGCATCCGACGCAGCTTGGTTTGCGCAGCTCGGTCGCGGTACGAGCGGCGAGGATTGCGCCCCGCCCCGCGCAGATCAGGCGTCCTCCAGCACTTGACGCCCGCGCCTGCATGGGCACCCAGCTGGGTGACGATCAGCGTATCGCCCATTCGCGCAGACACTTGAGGTTCGGGCTGACCGGCAACCCGATCCGACAACTTGGGCAGACCGCCAACGCGTGCGTGACTATCTCGACCAATGTGTGCCACCCGGCTGCTCAGGCCAGGAAATACGCGGAGCCTTCGGATTAAGCCGAAAGCCGTTCACGTCCCGGCGCGGCTCGCCCGATCCCGTGTAGTCGAGTGGTCCGCGTATGGTGCGGGTCAGCTGGTTGAACGGCGGCGCCGGGGCGAAGCCTTGACGGTGTTTAGCGCGGCGCTGAGACGGCTGGATGCGCGGATGGAAGGCGCCCGAGCCGTCCCATGTGCGCAAGGGAGAGGAGCGCACTCCTCGCGCAAGGTGGGAATATACCAGATTAATTCTATGTAAAATATTAATTTATGCTAACGTGCGATTGCGCGCGGCGTCATTCGGGATGCGACCGTGCGCCGGTCCCGGCCTGTTGGCCCCGACACTATCGGCAGGTCGGGACCGATACTCGGTTGCGCTGAGCAGGTCGCCGAGCGGCAGACGCTCCGGACCGTGGCGCATAAATGAACAAACATTCATGCCGTCGGACAGTAGCCGAGTGCTAGTGTTCGTGACGCGCGCGGTTGCTCTCCATGCCTCATGTTCGCGGCCGGGCGCCGGTCCCGGCTCTCGGTCGCCCCATCCCGGCGCAAGCCCGCGGGGTCGGGACCGTCAGCCGCCGAACTGTAGCCGAGCCGCGGTCAGTGGTGCGACCCCGCGCGGGGCCGCGCAAGTGTGGGCCGTCCGCCCGGGGGATTGAGCATGCGCACGCAGCTCGCCATCCGGCTTCACGTCACGATTGATGTTGTGGCCCGCCTTGAGGCAATAGCGGTCATCTATCTTCTGATGCGATAATCGGGCGGGCGCTCGGTTTGTTCTGCTTTTCATTGGTGGCCCGCGCCGACGCCGAGCCAAAAAGTAAATAAGATACAGTCGCATGGTAAAATTAGCTTAACAAAAACAGATTTTTTCAAAACGCTGACCTGCGGCACTTTCCCCTCAGCGATAACGTCGCGAACGCCCGAATCGCCACCGCTATGGCCAGCAAAGCCCGTGACGGTGAATATCGAATCGGGTATCGTCGCGCGGGCGCATTGAGGCATGTTGAAAATCGAAAAGGGCGCCCGCCTTTTGGCGATCGCCCATTCGGATACGGCGCGCGGTACGGCTGAGAGCGATTGTTTGATACAGTAGTGGATATTGCGATAGGGTGACGGACGCTACGCGGGCCCGCCGCGGGATAAGTGTGTGTGGAAATCCGAACGGCGGGCCTAACCCAACTTTCCTAGGGAGGATAAAGCCAGGCTGGCTGAAATCATAGGCGCGTTCACGCTAGCGAACTATCAGGACGAACCACCAGTTAGATTAATTTGCGGCAATATGTTAATTTTCGTAAAATATGATCGATCCGGACGTCTGTATGGCATTATTTGCCATAATAAGTAGCAGTATGTCGATCACGACTCCGAACGTTACGAAAACCAAAATTTGCGCATTCTACCGATTCCGTCCTCTGTTCGTTTCGTTCAGTAATGTCGCGTCTTTCCGGTTAGCCAATCCAGCGTGTGTTGTCGGTGCGTATGGAACAGAGCCCACACAGGCGCAAGTCCTGTTGCAATTGTGAGTTCGCGGCTGAGTTCATCAAGTCCCCGGTCTGCGCTGATATTGTAGGAAAAAACCCTGAACCTAAGACGTAAACATTCAGCCTTACCATTGTTCCATGCGCCCGGGCCTTGCCCCTTGCTCCGGCTCGATCACCGGACCGCGTCCCGAACACGAAACGCCGTTAGCACGGTCGCGATCGACTGCCTGGCCGCTGTCGGCTCAGCGGCTACGTCCAGAGCACAGACAATCCCGTTGGCGTGCCCTCTGACATCGTTCAGACGATCATGTGTCGGGCTTGCAACACATTTACAACAATCGGCTGCAGCCAACTTTCCCTACCCGGTAATCTAGTCTATCGGTTCCGACGGGGATTGAGGGCAGGTGGCTCCGACCTCCGGGGCGATTAGTCCGGTGTTCAGGGGCCTGGGGTCGGAGTCACGCGGCGCGACACAGGCAATGTGGAAATCAGAATTAGCCTTGCTAATCTACCTGGCCGTGTTGGTCTGGACCGCGGTCGCCGCAAGACCGTTGGTCGCCCGCTATCTGACCGCTCAGCCGCCAATCCAATGGCGCCTTGTGCCGTAGCGCCACCTGGCAAGCCCCAACGAAGCGAGGCGGCCGACTAGCGGCTGCCACCCCGTGGCGTTACGTGCCTAGCGGAAGGGGTGGGCAAATGTCACACGACGGCAAGGCTCTTCACGGTGACCGTTTTCGTGGTCACCGTCTTGGCCGAGCCAATGGCAGGTGTGGAGTTCCTCGATCCGCTGGCGACCCGGTGCCCCGGCGCCGCCACCAATAGAGGTCGGCACGAACCCTCGCCGGCGACAGTCGAGAAGGAAGCGCCGCCACCGTCTTGGCCCGGCGTGATCGCCGAACTTGCCCGCCAGACCGGCATTCCGCCATCGTGCCTAGGCCAGAGCGACGATAGCCTGGGCCAGCCGCTTGTGACTTACCGGCAGCTCGCAATGGCCCTGCTTATCAAGCTCAGCCACATGAGCTTGCCGGCCGTCGCCCGCATGTTCGGCGGCCTGAATCATACGACCTGCCTCCATGCAAAATCGAATGCCGCCCGTTTTGGATGCCCCCGGACTTGATGAGTGCGACCCGACCCGGCGGTTGTTTCGACCGATTCATGGACCAACCAAAGGGCGGTGATGCCCGGTCGACTGTGCTGAAGCGACTCCTAGTCAGGTGTGGCGAAGCACATGTACCCGCTTGTTGGCCGAAGGACATTGGCGACAAGCGACGGAAAGGTGCTTGTTCAGGAGATACTCTCATCCGTCGTGGCTCAGTGGCGTACCCGGAGATTGTCGGAAAGGCCGGATCGGAGGGGTTGCCTTTCCGCTCCGCCAGCCAAGTCCGAAGAACCGTCGTGGTGCCTTTACGAAGCGGAGTGCTGCGGAGTTTTGGGCCTATTCCTTGGCATGGACACAGGCGGCAGGACCAACACGATATCCTGGCAACGCAGACTCGCGAGATCCGCCGCGCGCAGCAAGCAGGTCTGCACCGCAAGCATTGAATCAGTGAAGAATCATTCTTTCCGTGTTCTCGGCTAGTGCTAGTCCTAAAGTTCGGGGTAGTGGGCCCTACGTCACGATGCTCCGATCCATCCTGATTGAAAGCAGGTCGTTAGAAAATTGCGGCGCGGCTCTAAGCCTTCAACGCAGCCTGCACGCGATCGGGCGTCATCGGGTATTGGCGCAGGCGCACGCCTGTTGCGTCAAAGAAGGCATTGGCGATCGCGCCTACCGCCGCACCCATCACCTCTTCGCCAGCCCCGGTCGAGCGCTCGTCGAGCCGCTGCACCACGATGGGCGTCACGCCCGGATGGTCGGCGAAGCGCAGCACCGGATAGGTCCTCCAGTCGAGACTGGTGACGTTCGTGTTGGTGAATTGAACCTCCTCGATCAGCGCGCGGCTTGCCGCCTGGACCAGCATGCCCTCGATCTGGTTTTCGACCAGCGCCGGATTGACCGCGAGGCCGGCATCCAGTGCCCCATAGAGGTGCTTCACTCTGATTTGCCCACTCTCTCGGTCCACCTCGATATCAGCTACGGCGCCGCCGCGGGAAACGATGTGGGTGCCGAGCGCGACGCCGCGGCCGGTCACGACTGCGGCATCTGAAGGCACCGCATGAGCGACCCGCGGCGCCCAGCCGGCAGCCTGGGCAACGGCGTCGAGAACACCGAGCCAACGCGGATCCGTCATGTTGCGGCGGCGGAACTCCACTGGGTCGACGCGCGCAGCGTGCGCCAGCTCGTCGATCGTCTGTTCTGACGCGAAGGAGATCGAGAGGTCCATGGGCGAGCGGAGATTGCCGCCCTTGAGATAGCCGTCGAGCCCCGACACGTGATGGTTGATCAGCCGCACATTCGGCATGGCGTAGACGGCGCTCAGGGTTTCCTTGTTGACGAGGCGCGCGCGCCCGCTAACCGGCGGCTGTACCGGCCCTCTGAGCGCGAGTTCCTGGGAAGTCTCGGCTGTGTTCCAGCCGTGATGCCAGCCATGATATTCGAAGGCCACGATGTTGCCGGCCGCATCCACACCGCCGCGCACGTCGGCGAGATGGGCCGGGCCGTAATTATCCCAGCCGAGTTCGTCCCACCGCATGAACTGGACGCGCACCGGACGGCCGACCGCCTGTGACATCACCGCGGCTGCGATCGCGCAATCGTCATGGCAGGCGCGTCCAAACACGCCGGCGCCCTCATAGTACTTGACTTGCACCTGTTCGGCGTTAAGCCCTAGCGTTTGAGCCAGCATGTCGCGCACGCCGTGCGGAAACTGCGTCGAGCACATCACCAGCGCGCTCCGAGGCCCGACATCGGCGAGCGCGCAACTTGGCGCAAATGGGGCGTGGGATTGATACGGCCCATAGTAGGTCGCGGAGGCGACGTGCGCTGCCGTGGCGAGAGCAGCCGCAACATCGCCACTCTCGACAATGACCGAGTCGGCCGTGCGTGACGCCCGCATGGCTTCGAACAGCCTGCCGGCGGGCAGGCGCGGCGGCACATCCCACATGACCTTGAGCTTCTCGGCCGCGCGCACCGCATCCCACTCGCGCTCGGCAACGATGCCGACGAAGTCGCCCCGGCGCACCACGCGGGCATCCGCGATGTCGGAAATCGAACTGGCGTCGATGCTGACGACCCTGGCGCCGTCCCCATATGCGCCCTGCCCGCGCGGGCGGACCACCCGTCCATGCAACATGCCGGGCGCGCGCACGTGTTGCATATAGACATATTTGCCGCTGACCTTGTCGGGGATGTCGACGCGCGGCGCGCGTGTGGTGACGAGCCGGTATTGCGCGACCGGTTTTTGCGGGGCGTCGCCGGTCATCTTGACGTTGAACCGCCGGTCGCCGATGAGGTCGCCATAGGAGACCGAGCGGGCCGGATCGCCCTCGACGGTGACTATGCCGTCCTTGACCCTGAGGCGATCCACCGGCGCGTCGAGCCTGACGGCCGCAAGCCTCAGCAGCGCCTGGCGCGCTTCGGCAGCAGCGGCGCGCAATTGCGGTCCGTTGTCCATGATCGAGAGGCTCGCCACGGAAGGTCCTTGGTTCGGGGTCACATTGGTATCGATCCGGGCGGCCGACACCTGGCTCATGGCGAGATCAAGCTCCTCGGCGGCGATCTGCAGCATCCCGGTCGTGGTGCCCTGCCCGAGTTCGACCTTGCCGATGAACACCGTTGCGGTGTTGTCCGCATGCACCGCAATCCACGAGTCGAGGAGCTCAGCGTTAGGCGTAGCGGCGGCTGCCGGCGCCGCCAGGAGGCCTTGCAACGGGCTCATCAGAGGGCCCGCAATGTTGAAGCCGACGATGAGGGCGCCACCCTTGAGCAGGTCGCGGCGCGACAATGCGAGTTGTGCCAGCGTCTTCATTGGCGTTGCTCCGCCATAATCCTGGAAGCGCGCACAATTGCCTTCATGATGCGCGGATAGCTGCCGCAGCGGCACAGATGTCCATTCATCGCCTCGCGAACCTCGTGCTCGCTCGGATGCGGCTTCTGGCTTAGCAATTCGGCGCCCTTGATGATCATGCCGTTGTAGCAGTAGCCGCATTGCGGCGCCTGCTCCTCGATCATGGCGCGCTGCAAGGGATGAAGCGCGGGCGGGCTTGCAAGCTTGCGTTGGCGGGCAAAGAGCGTCGGCAGCCCCTCAAGCGTCGTCACCTCCTTGCCTTCGACTGCTCCGACCGGCGTGATGCATGAACGGATTTCCATACCGTCGAGAAGCACCGAACATGAGCCGCACTGGGCGAGCCCGCAGCCGAAACGCGGTCCTCGCAGGCCAAGCTCATTTGTCAGGACATAAAGGAGCGGTGTGTCGCGATCGACCGCGAGGGTCGATATTT
>JASHYD010001180.1 GCA_030043175.1 Xanthobacteraceae bacterium
AAAAAATCCGAGGCGAGTGTTTCCCAGCTGGCGTCGACCACGACGATGCCGCGTTCGGCGATTGCGGGATCGCTAGGCCGGCCAAGCCAATCAAGAGGCGCACGAGGTTTTGCAAAATGGATGACATTGGCGAGCGGGTGAAGAAGATCGTCGTGGAGCATCTTGGCGTCGAGCCCGAGAAGGTGACGGACGGTGCGAGTTTCATTGACGATTTGGGGGCCGACAGCCTCGACACCGTCGAGCTTGTCATGGCCTTTGAAGAGGAATTTGGCTGCGAGATTCCCGACGATGCAGCCGAGACAATCCTGACCGTTGGCGACGCGGTAAAATTCCTCGAAAAGAACGCCAAAAGCTGATCGCCGCACATACCCAGCTGACCGTTGCGGTCCCTGAAGTCAATAATGTCTGAGTCCCGGACGGGATGTTTCGATTTCCGGTTGTCTGTTGACCGGCAAACGATGCTTGCTGCATCCAGCGGCAGCCGGCCCGCGCCGGGTTGCGGTCTTTGCGCACAACCGGCGGTGCGGAACAGCGGTTTGTAGGCCGTGCGGACGAACCCATGAGGCGCGTTGTCGTTACAGGCATGGGGATGGTCACGCCGCTTGGCTGCGGGGTTGAGACCTCGTGGCGGCGGTTGATTGCGGGCGACAGTGGCGCGCGCAAGGTCGACACCTTCGACGTGTCCGATCTGCCGGCGCGCATCGCGTGCATGATTCCCCGCGGCGATGGCGCTGACGGCACCTACAATCCCTCCGATTGGATGGAACCCAAGGAACAGCGCAAGGTCGACGATTTCATCGCCTACGCAATGTGTGCGGCGACCCAGGCGATTCGCGACGCGGACTGCGTGCCCCGCACCTATGAGGACGAGATTGCCATCGGGGTGATGATCGGCTCCGGAATCGGCGGCGTTGCCGGCATTGCCGAAACCGCTCTGGTGCTCAAGGAGCGAGGTCCGCGGCGGGTATCTCCGTTCTTCATCCCAGGACGCCTCATCAACCTCGCCTCGGGCTACGTGTCGATCGCCCACAAGCTCAAGGGGCCGAATCACGCTGTTGTCACCGCCTGCTCGACGGGGGCACATGCGATCGGTGACGCTGCGCGCCTGATCGCGCTGGGCGATGCCGATCTGATGGTGGCGGGTGGGGCCGAATCGCCGCTCGACCGCCTGTCGATGGCAGGTTTTGCGGCCTGCCGTGCGCTGTCGACCGCGTTCAATGAGGAGCCGACGCGGGCGTCGCGGCCCTATGACCAGGATCGGGACGGCTTTGTCATGGGGGAGGGGGCCGGTGTGGTGGTGCTGGAAGAGCTCGATCATGCCCGCGCCCGCGGCGCCAAGATTTACGCCGAGCTGATCGGCTATGGCCTGTCGGGCGACGCCTACCACATCACGGCGCCCGCCGAGGACGGCGACGGCGCCTTGCGTTGCATGACCGCGGCGATCCGGCGCGCCGGCATCACACCGGGCGAGATCGACTACATCAACGCACATGGAACCTCGACGCCGCTTGGCGACGAGATCGAGCTCAACGCGGTGCAACGCCTCATCGGAGACGACGCCAAGCACATTGCCATGTCTTCCACCAAGTCTTCGATCGGCCACCTGCTCGGCGCTGCCGGCGCCGTCGAGGCCATCTTCTCGATTTTGGCGATGCGCGACCGGGTTGCGCCACCGACGCTCAACCTCGACCATCCATCCGTCAAAGCAGCGGTCGACCTGGTGCCGCACCGCGCGCGCGAACGCGAGATCGATGTGGTGTTGTCGAACTCGTTCGGGTTTGGCGGCACCAACGCGTCGCTGGTGTTTCGACGCCTGCACGATTGAAGCGTGCCTTGCGGGTAGCGCAGGTTTAAGAGATCCGCTACGGTCATCGACAAAAGGCCATAATTCATCGCTGATCTTGCGCCTTCCTCCCCTGCGCGCAAGCGACGGCGGGTAGGAAGGGGGATGTGCCGCCCCTGGGTGGTGTTGGATTCGTTGGTCTCTGAGCGAGTTTGTATCCATGGCCGATTCTCGTGATGCAGCCTCTGAACTGATACGGCGGGACGCCGCGCGGGTCAGGCGGGAAACGGCGATGCGCGCCCCGTTAGGCGAGGGAACTCCGGATGGGCGCAAAGGTGCGATGGCGGGCGAACGATCCGGCGAGATCAGGCGCGTAGCGCCGCGCAGTCCGCGCGCGGCTCTCGAGCCCGAACCGGTTCCGGTTCCCGCGCGCTGGTCGGAGAGCGTGCGCCATCCCCTGGTCATGGCCGGCAACGCGGTGTTTACCGCGCTGATCCTGCTCGCGCTCGCAGGCGGAATCCTGTTCGTCGTCGCAAAGCAGCGCTATGAAGCGCGTGGCCCGCTCGAGCAAGATAAGATCGTCAATATTCCGCCGCGCCTGGGCATCCGTGACATTGCCGATCTTCTGGCCCGGGAGAGCGTGATCGATTCGCCCTGGACCTTCGTAATGAGCGCCCTGCTTGCGAAGACGCACGACGAATTGAGGTTCGGCGAATATCAGTTCCCCAAGCAGGCGAGCTTGCATGACGTGATCAACACAATCATCGAGGGCAAGGTTGTGCTGCATCAGATCACCGTCCCTGAAGGGTTGACATCAGAGCAAGTCGTGCAGCGGCTCTTGGAAACCGACATCCTGTCCGGCAGCGTCAAAGAGATTCCCCGCGAGGGCTCGATGCTCCCCGACAGCTATCGCTACCCGCGAGGTGCGTTACGCGAGCAGGTGATACAGCGGCTGCAGCAGGCGCAGGCGCGCGTCGTCCAGGAGATCTGGGAGCGCCGGATGCCGGACCTGCCGCTGCGCACGCCGCAGCAACTCGTCATCCTTGCCTCGATTGTCGAGAAAGAAACCAGCCGCGCCGATGAACGCACCCGCGTCGCCGCTGTTTTCATCAATCGCCTCAAGCAGCACATGAAGCTGCAGTCGGATCCCACCATCACATATGGGTTGGTGGGCGGCAAGGGTACGCTCGGCCGGCCCATCTTGAAGAGCGAGATCGAGCAGCATACGCCCTATAACACCTATGTTATCGAGGGTCTCCCGCCGGGGCCGATCTCAAATCCCGGTCGCGCGGCGCTCGAAGCGGTTGCCAATCCGGCACGCACCAAGGAACTTTATTTTGTCGCCGACGGCACCGGTGGCCACGCCTTTTCGGAGACCCTCGAGCAGCACCAGCGCAACGTGGCCCGCCTGCGCGCGCTTGAGCAGGGGTTGCGCGACGCGTCGCCGCCCCCGGCGGC
>JASHYD010001181.1 GCA_030043175.1 Xanthobacteraceae bacterium
TGTGGAGGGTCAAGGCAGGAGAGGATGCTCCTCCACTCGCCAAGGCGGTTGCCATCCTGGTGTTCGTGTGCTGGGCGGGTGTGATCGCATGCGGCCGCCTGCTGCCGTATTTGTGATATGAGGGGTCGCTATGAGTGGGTTTCAGATACTTCTCGTGGTCGTGGCGGTCAACATGACCGTGCTCGGCATTGCCTTCCTGGCACTCTACCAATTGAACAAGACAGTGGGAGGACGTGGCCTGTAATCCCCGCCGGGTTTGTCGGGCCTCATAAATAAGGGAGGACGAAGCCGTGCTTGAATGGCTGGAAAAGACACAGTTTTCTGCCTGGGCCCGGGGCGAATCTTTGTGGGGGTGGCCGTTCGCGCTGACGGTCCACGCGTTTGGTACGGCCGTCGTGGTCGGCTTCATCTTGATCATCAGCCTGCGACTATTCGGGTTCTTCGAAACGATTCCATACTCCTCGCTCCAGCGGCTCTTTCCCGCGATCTGGATTGCGTTCGGGCTACAGTTCCTCAGTGGGTTTACGCTGTGGATGACCAAGCCAACGCGATATGTTACCGATGGTGCGTTCCTTATAAAGTTCTCGTTGGTTACAATTGGCGTCATTCTAACGCTGTACTTCTACGCCACGATGAAGCGAGAAGGCGGCTCATGGCAAGCAAAAGCGGCTGTGTCTTCGCGTGGCGCTAAATTTGCCGCGGCCGCCTTGCTGGTCTGGTGCAGCGTTTTGGTGGCGGGACGACTGACGGCTTATTTGGGATCGCTGTACACAGGCTGAATGCAAGGACGCTCGCCTCTCCTCTAAGCTAGCGCTGGCGAGGGTCGGGAAGCATCCCACGGCGGATGCCGGAGTACGTGAGGGACACGCTTCAGCAGCGTTTGGTGCCTGACCTTATTTGTTGCCGAGTCTTTTTTGCTCAATTGGCGGGGCGGCCAATCAAAGAGTCGAAGAAAGCGCTTTCGATCACCACGCGCAGCGGCAAATTCTTTGAAGGGCTCGCCGACTCACTCTTAGCGTTTCTTTCGATCATGCCCAACCCCCGTACCCGCTATCCGGTGCGTGTTTCTTGCCACGGCTAGTGTGATGGAAGGTAATTCATCAAAGGCCTGCCGATAATAATGAGCGAAGTGACCAGCGTTCTGAAATCCGCACATCAAGGCGACCGACGTTACGGAGGTAGTCTCATCAGGCGCTTTCAGGAAGCGCCTCGCGTGTTCAAGCCGGATGCGCTGGAGAAAGGACATCGGTGTATAGCCGCGCACTTTCCTGAAAGTCAGGAACATGTTACGCACGCCGACGCCGGTCGCTTCGGAAAGTTCCTCGATTGAGATCGGCTTGTTCCAGTTCGCCTCAATATAGTCTTCTACGATGCGTACCTGCCACGGCGCAGCGTTCGCTGCCTTGCCCTGCAGCAGGGGACTGAAATTGTGCGCGTTGCCGACCAAGAACGACACAATGAGCAGTTGCTCGAACTCGCCAAGCCAAGGATCGTCCGCGCTTGCGTCTGGGCGATCGAGTTCACCGATAAAGAAGTCGATGAGACGAAGCAACTTTAGCTGCTCACTGGTTTGCCGCGCAAAGCCGGCAGCGAATTCGATGTTTTGACCGACGGGACTGCCAGTCAAGGCGGCTAGCTTGCTGCGTAGCGCGTTTGTACGCACTCTCAGAAAGATCTGCGAGAAATTTTCACAAAACTCGCAATGGAAATCAGCTCTTGCCGGCAAAATGCCTGCGCTGTTGACGCTGACATGAAACCGCGAATGTCCGACGGTGATCAGGCTATGGCCAGACAGGACGATTTGCTGCCTGACAAATTCGTTCCCGGGAAATGTCGCGCTGACATCGGCGGACAGCGCGCCATAGCTTAGATCAAGGCTCTTGAGGACCAAGCAATTGGCGAGCCCGCGAAATACTTCGCCATTTTGCTGGAGGTCGAAATCGCGCACGCCGTAGGAATGGATGAGAATATGACGCATCTCATCGCAGCTATTGGTATCGACGACCGGGAATCTTTGTAACTTGGAGCATCGCTGTTGAGCGTTCATGACAGGCTCCACGAAGGGGATTCGAGCTTCATCGGAACTTGCGTCTTATGAGTGGTATTTCATTATCGGGCTGATTCCCGCTCCATTACCTTAGTGGTATGCATTTTCAGACTAACACAACTATCAGCACGCCTTCTATAATCCTCCAGCTAGGCGCGTCAGCGACCTGGCAAGCACGGGTTTTATATCCGTGCGAATCCGAATCTCAAACCAAACATTTCGCATGACTTCCGGAACGAACAATCGGCCGCCGCAGGCGAAGGCATGCCCGATATGCAGAGTTGCAATGGTGGGAAGCAAGACGCACCCTACCAGCAACGCGTTCGATCATTATGAATGCTTGAATAGCCAGACGCTCATCAAGTTCGTGGAAACTCGTCGGCGTGACAGCCCTTCGAGCAAACGGCGGTAGGCGTAGCGAGCTGTCAGGGCAAGCGCCAACCAAGTACGAGTTGCTGATCAATCTTAGGGCCGCCAAGGCGATTGGTTTCACGGTGCCAGTGATCTGCGCGTGCGCGCGGATCAGGCGATTGAAGCCCTTCGCCGTCAACGGCGCGGTCATCGCACGACTGCCCATCTTTATTCGTTTTCCATGCAATGAGACCCGCAAAGGTAGAGGAGGGAGCACGCTGATGCGGAGGGAGCATGCTAATGCGGCGACGCGAGTTCATCACTGGGATCCGTGGCACGGCGGTGTGGGCGATTGCTGGGGTGGCGCAGCAGCTGGTGCCGACAGTAGCGTTCGTCAGCGCCAGGTCGGCCGCTGCCTCGGAGCGCGCTGTGATTGCCTTCCGCAAGGGCCTCGGCGAAACTGGGTACATTGAGGACCAAAATGTAGCGGTCCAGTACCACTGGCTGGACAGCGAGTTCAATCGGCTGCCGGCGCTCATGGCTGATCTCGTCCGTCGTCGCGTGGCCGTCATCGCCACTGCCAACAATACTCTCATCACGACCACGGCCAAAACCGCCACAGCGACTATCCCGATAGTCTTCAGCGTCGGCATGGACCCTGTCAAAACTGGTCTTGTCGCGAGCTTCGCCCGGCCGGGCGGCAACGCCACCGGGATCCATTATTTGGCCCTGGAGCTGACAGCAAAGCGGCTGGAACTCCTACGTGCGCTGGCGCCCAAGGCCACACGCGTGGCTATTCTCGTCAACCCTGCCAACGGTCCGAGCGCAGACGAAACATTGCGGAGCATAGGGGACGCTGCGCGCTCCATCAGGCTGCAAACCAAGGTCCTCAATGCCCGCACGAGCGGCGAAATCGATGCGGCCTTTGCGAAGCTGGCGCACGAGCGCGGGGGTGATATCTCTGATATCCTCTTTGTCTCTGCCGACGGGCTCTTCCAAAGCCGGAGCGAGCAACTTGTCGCGCTGGCCGCGCGAGATAAGATTCCTGCGGCTTATCCAGATCGCGCCGCAGTCGCGGCCGGGGGGCTGATGAGCTACGGCACCGACATCGCGGAAGGGTATCGCCAGATTGGCGTCTACACCGGCGCGATCCTCAAGGGCGCTGCCAAGCCGGCGGACTTGCCGGTCCTACAGTCGATTAAGTTCGAATTCTTCATCAACCGCAAGACCGCCAAGGTGCTCGAACTGGAGATTCCGGTGGTGCTGCGGGTGTCCGCCGATCTGATTGACTGACAAGTCGCGCCAGTGTGCTCGGTGCAGCTGGCGAGATGACTGGACGTGCAGCGGCTAGGAACGCCGTACGGGCCCTTCATGTGGAGCGCGGCCTCCTTTTTTGGCCGACGCTCTGATCGCGAACAACAAGGTTGGCGTGCGCATTGTCCTCTGGCTTCGGGTCGTAGATCACAAGTGTGTGGCGCTGGCGCTGATATGTGAGGTGGCGATGTCATGGCCAGTGTGATACGCTTAGATGACCTATAAGATTTCGAGCTATTCGAGTCGTTACCCGGTGCGATCCTCGCGGTAGATCGCCAGGGCGTCATACGATACGCCGGCGCTGACAACCGGCAGAAGCTATGTTTCGACTATTGGCTCAACAGATGCTGGGCCAGCGGATCGAGATGCTGCTCCCGAAGCACTTGCGTCAGTCCCACTGTGCATATCGCGCCAGTTACATCAAAAATGCCAAGACACGCCCTATGGGTACCGGCCTTCAGCTCTCGGCGCTACGTGCCGACGGTTGGGAGTTTCCGGTCGACATCATGTTGAGCCCGATAGCGAGCGACGGGCGGATTC
>JASHYD010001182.1 GCA_030043175.1 Xanthobacteraceae bacterium
CAGTCCAGCCCGCTCGAAAGCCGCTACGCCTTCGAACGGGCGATCGCGCTGAAAGCTGCGCAATTTGCGGTCGGCCCGGTGTCGCGGCCGCCCTTCTGGATCGGCTACCGGATCAGGCCCACCGTGATGGAATTCTGGCACGAGCGGCCGTTCCGGCTGCATGATCGCATCGAGTTTCGGCGGGCGGCTGTGGAAGAGGCATGGAGGAAAACGCGGCTTTATCCTTAGGTCGGTGACGCACGAGCCCTATATAATGCCGGCAAAGCCTCAGAAGGGACCGTCAGGTCAGCGCCATGCAGAACGCCTCCGCCTCGAATCAGCCGCGGCGCACGCTGCTTCTCACCGGAGCGAGCCGTGGCATCGGCCACGCCACCGTTAAACGCTTCGCTGCCGCCGGATGGCGGGTGATCACCTGCTCGCGGCACGCTTTTCCTGAAAATTGTCCGTGGGCCGGAGGGCCGGAGGACCACATCCAGGTCGACCTTGCCAATCCGGAAAGCACGCTCAGCGCCATCAAGGAAATCAAGCAGCGGCTCGCCGGCGAGCTGCACGCCCTCGTCAACAATGCGGGGATTTCCCCCAAGGGCAAGGGCGGCAGCCGCCTCGGCACAATGGATACGACCTATGAGATGTGGCAGCAGGTGTTCCAGGTGAACTTCTTCGCCCCCATCATGCTGGCCCGCGGCCTGGTAGAACAGCTTCAGTCCGCCAAAGGCGCCGTCGTTAACGTCACCTCGATAGCAGGCTCCCACGTCCATCCGTTTGCCGGGTCTGCCTATGCGACCTCCAAGGCGGCGCTCGCCTCGCTGACCCGCGAAATGGCCTCAGACTTCGGCCCGCGCGGCATCCGTGTCAACGCCATCGCGCCTGGCGAGATCGACACTGCGATCCTGTCACCTGGGACTGACAAGATCGTGGCCCAGATTCCGCTGCGCCGCCTCGGCACCACCGACGAGGTGGCAAAGATCATCTATGTGCTGTGCACCGAGGTGTCGTCCTACGTGAACGGAGCGGAGGTGCACATCAATGGCGGGCAATATGTTTAACGTCTTCCCCACCCTGAAGGGTCTACTGGCAGTTTCGATATTGGAGCACGGTTGATGTTGCGATCATGCAACATCGCGCACTCATCACATCGCCACTGCCTCACTTAAAGCGCGCCCAACCCTTTCGGGTTGCTTGCGGAAGACGGACCTCGCCCCTTACCGCCTCTCGCAAACCGGCTTGCCCAAACCATCGGCATCACGGCGCAGCGGCTTGCCCAAGATCGTCAACGCGCAAACGCCCTGCCACCAACTGATACGGCGCCCCGGCTCAGCGTGTGATGCGGTAATCGCGGCAGTTTCTTCGATCAATCTGCAGGCCCATTACGATCTTCAAGATGGGGCGCCTTAGCGCACCAAGCCGCGCCGCAATTGAGCACCAAGATCTTTGTGGTGCGTCCTGCAAGCCGGGGCCGCTTAAACCGTCCGCAAACATCGCGGGCCGCCCGGCGGGCGCGCTCGCCTCGTCCGATCCCGCGTTGACGCATACTCATGCAGGCCTCAGGGGGGTCCATGCATAGCATGAAGCCCGTTTATGCCTAGGCCAGGAGCATTCAAGCCAACAAATTCAACAAGTTAAGCTCGGTGGTGCACGGTTGCAACAGATGTGCGGATTGAACATGGTGAAGGAGCGGCAAAACTGGAATCCGACACAAGGTTCCACTATGCTTTGAGTACGATCGTGAACATGTGGCGTGGCAGCGAGGGGGGTGACGGTGTCCTGGAGATTTGTGATCCTCGGTGTCGGATTGCTGCTCAGCGGATGTTACCAGGCAACTCTGGAGCCTGCGTCGACCGCCTCGATGAAGCCTCGCGACAAGGAACTGCTCGCCCGGGCGCCCTACGCCCAGGCCAGAATCCCCGAGCCATTCCAGCGCCACATCGTTGACTATCACCGCAAGGAAGCGCCCGGCACGATCGTTATCGATACCGACAATCGCTACCTCTACCTGGTTCAGGCGGACGGCAAGGCAATCCGCTACGGCGTCACGGTAGGAGAGGAGGCGCAGGGCTGGTCCGGCGTCGCCAAGATCGGCAGCATGCAAGAGTGGCCGAGCTGGACACCGACCGCCGGAGAGCACCAGCGCCTTGACCCGTTGCCAGCATTTGTGTCGGGTGGCCCGCAGAATCCGATGGGTGCGCGCGGCTTGTATCTCTATGCTGACGGTAAGGACACGCTGTACCGGATCCACGGCACGAACCAGCCTGAATATATTGGGCAAGCCATCTCGTCCGGCTGCATCCGGCTCACCAACGAGGACGTCATCGACCTCTACAGCCGCGTGAAGCTCGGCACCCCTGTGGTGGTGCTGGCGCCCGGTCAGGGCGATTCGCCCTACAGCCCGAGGGTGGCGCTCAGGGGCGGGATAGGACGAGATTAAGAGCGCTGTGGGCGGATGCGTGCTACCGACGACGCATGACGTCGCTGCGACAGCGGCCCTTGTGGTCGCCCGCGACACCGATCACTTGTCACCTGATCGGCGACCGCTCATCCCCAACGCGGCATCAAGCCACTAACCGCTCGCTTTTTACCCAGGCGAGCGTTCGGTCGAGACCCCGACCCAACCGCTCGAACAAAAGATCAAGCTCCTGCGGCGCAATGATGAGCGGCGGACATAGCGATATCGTGTCGCCGGTTAGTGCGCGCACGATCAGGCCCTCCGCCTGAGCCGCGGCGACGCAGCGTGCAGCGACGGCGAACTGGGGATCAAAGGCGCGCTTGCTGCGCTTGTCGGCCACGAGTTCGATCCCGCCCACCAGCCCGAGACCGCGCGCTTCACCCACGAGGGGGTGCCGGCCCAGTCGGTCCAGACCGTCGCGGAACTGCGGCGTCAGCGCCACCACCCTGTCGACGATGCGGTCACGGGCGAAAATTTCGAGCGTCTTGAGCGCAACGGCTGCCGCCACCGGGTGACCCGAATACGTAAAGCCATGGCCGAAGGCGCCGATCTTGCGGCTCGCGTCGACCAGCGCATCATACATGCGCTGCGGCACCAGTACGCCGGCGATCGGCACATAGGCCGAAGACAGCGCCTTCGCGATCGAGATCGTGTGCGGCCGGTAGCCCACGACCTCGCTGCCAAACATGCGGCCGAGCCGGCCGAAGCCGGTGATCACTTCGTCCGCGATCATCAGGACATCGTACTTGTCGCACACCATCACGACCTTCTCGAAATAGGTCGCGGGCGGCACGATGACGCCGCCGGCGCCCATCACCGGCTCCGCAATAAACGCGGCGACGGTCTCGGGGTCCTCGCGGACAATCAATTCTTCAAGCTGCGCCGCGAGCCGGGTCGCGAATTCCTCTTCGCTCTCGCCCTCGATCGCATTGCGGTAGTAATGCGGGCAGTCAGTGTGGATGACGCCGGCAATCGGCACGTCGAAATCGGTGTGGTTCGTGGGCAGGCCGGTGAGCGAGGCCGCCGCAATGGTGACGCCATGATAAGCGCGCTGGCGGCTGACGATCTTTTTCTTCCTGGGACGGCCGAGAGCGTTGTTCATGTACCAGACGAGCTTCATCTGAGTATCGTTCGCCTCGGAGCCGGAACTGCAGAAGAACACTTTGGACACCGGAACCGGCGCGATCTCCTTGAGCTTCTCGGCCAACTCGATCGCCGGATCGTGGCTGCGGCCGGTGAAAAGATGCGCGAAGGAGAGCTTGCGCATCTGCGTGGCGGCAGCCTCCACGAGCTCCTCATTGCCGTAGCCGAGCGCCGTGCACCACAGGCCCGCCATGCCCTCAATGTAGTCCTTGCCCTCGGTATCGTAGACATAAACGCCCCGGGCACGCTCGACGACGAGCGGGCCCACGTCACGAAACGTCGCCAGATTAGTATAGGGATGAATCACGGTTTCGATGTCGCGGACGGCGAGATTGGAGAGCAAATTCATCAGAAGGGGCTTTCTTCTGGCAGGAATACGGCGCGCGTGGTGGCGGCGGCGAACGGACGGGGCCGCGGCAGCGGTACGGGAGCCGCCGCAGCGCCGACGCGGGAGGGGGCTACGGCGACCGACGCCAAGGCGCGGGGCGGCTCGTCATGCAGGTCCCATTGACACAGGCGGTACCCTCCGCGCCGCTCACTGCGATCGATATGGATATGGTTCTCGTGATATCCGTCCGAGCCTGGGCCGAGCACGGTCGTGAAGCGGCTGCAGACGGCGGCCTTCATGGCGACGCGAAACTGTAGCGGCGCACCCCCGTCGGCCGGCCGCACCACGCGGCCATCCTCAAGCCGGACCGAGCGAATATCGAGCGCATTGGCAAGACCGTGCTCGCTCAATTTGGCGCCCGGCACGCGATTACGGCCGCGGCAGTCATAGGAGTCGAAGTTTTCGATCGCCCTTAGGGCCGATCCCATGACGGCTGCTGCCGGTGCCAGGTCCTGACGCACCAAAGACACGACCGCCTCCGCCGTCTCGCAGCGCAGGGTCGCGGGCGGCTCAATTGCCACATCGGTATCGTCGGGCAGGATGATCCGTTCCAGTTGGACGACGTCGGGCCCACCGCACCCTGCGGGACCACCAAACTCGCCGAGCGGCTTGAAGACTACGCGCTCTCGCGACAGCCGTATCTGGCAGGCGCTAACGCCGCCGCCCTGAGCGGATTGCGCAACAGCG
>JASHYD010001183.1 GCA_030043175.1 Xanthobacteraceae bacterium
CCTGAATTGACATGCACAACAGTGCCGCCGGCGAAATCCAGCACCCCCAGAGCGGCGTGCGGGTTGGCGCTATTGAACATGCCGTCCGGCCCCCACACCCAATGGGCAATCGGCGAGTAGACGAAGATCGCCCACAGGCCGATGAACCACAGCATGGCCGAGAACTTCATGCGTTCCGCGAACGAGCCGGCGACAAGCGCCGCCGTGATGATCGCGAAGGTCAGCTGGAACATCGAATAGACGGACTCTGGGATCGTCGGCGCCAGAGAATTGGGATTGCCCTTGTTGTTGGCGATATCGCTCAAGATGCCTTGCAAGCCGGCACGGTCGAGCCCGCCGATGAACCAGCCTACGTCCACACCGAAGAGTTCACCCCCCTCCCGGAACGCCAGGCTATAGGTAAAGAACAGCCACAGGATGCTGATCAGGCAGGTGATGGCAAAACTCGTCATCACCGTGTCGCCCACGTTCTTCTTGCGCACCATGCCGCCGTAGAACAAGGCAAGGCCCGGAATGGTCATCATCAGCACGATGGCCATCGAGGTGAGCATCCAGGCAGTATCGCCTGAATTCGGCGAGCACTCTTTTTGTACCTTCGAGTCACACGCCAGGGTCTCAACTGTCACGCCGGAGGACTCGGCCGCCGGCGTCTGATCCTGGGCGTGCACCGGCGTGTAAACAGAGACGGTAAGGCAGAGGCCGAGCAGAACTCCGAAAATGAGAGCCATGAGTCCCGCACGTTTAGGGTTCTTGATCGTCATGGTGTTGCTCCTGTCCGTAGAGGTAAGGTGCGGGTTCTCAGATCGCCGCAGCACCGGTTTCGCCGGCGCGGATATGCACGGCGCTTTGAGGGTCGAGAACGAAGATCTTGTCGTTCCCGGTCTGGCCGAGCCTGAACGGCTTGATGACGGCCATCACACGTTTCATGAGCCTCCCCCCTGAGGGCCCGGGCCTGCGGTGCAGACGCCGGCAGTATCAACAAAGCTTCGCCGCGCGAAGTCTAAGCCCCCCCGCGAGCAATGCCGCGGTCCAAGGAATCAAACGGCGTGCCAAGTCGCCGGCCCAAATGCGCGGAGATGGAGGAATTTAAGGTGCGACACGGCAAATCCGGATGATCGACGCAAATCGTACCCGGGCCGCACAGATTTTGATTGAAATGACGAGATCGGGTCGGGGGGCTCTGCCAACGGCCGATGGCTTTCGCGGGGAGTGGCCACGAATTCGAATTTTTCGGCGAGCCTTGGCGGGCGGGCCAGCAGTTCGGGTTTGACCTCTCTCGGTCGCAATTTTGCGTTTGTTCAATGCTAGCGAGAGCACGGAGAGAGCCGGCGCGACTGCACTGATTTTAGTCGATATGACTAACTTTTAGACCGACCGACTCGGAGCGAGGCTCGCGGTGCCTCAAGATGGCCCAGGAGCGTTAGGAAAATTCGCAGTTTCTGGCGTGCGGTGTCGAATCGTCTGGGAGTCAAATCTGGTTAAAGGTAACGCAACCCGGACTGCCCAGGCAGACTGCATGTGTTTTAGTCGCAATGCCGAGATTTTAGATTGGCGGGCTCTCGGCGCGATTCGCGCAACGCAAACGCTGCCCGATGCCTCGGCAAACAGGCGCCTGCGATCATGTTGCCGCCAAGGCTACCGAACTGGACCAATCAGTCAGGAGAGTGACGGAGAAATGAGAGTATGTTCCCTATTGGGCCCTCTGGCTTTTCGCGGGGATCCGCGTCTTTCTGCGCGAAAAAGACGTCGGACGAGCCCTGCCACGAGGCCGAACAATAGCTCGCAGCTGGTTTGTCCACGTCCCTGCGATCGTCTAAAACCGCAGTCTCATGGGGCGGCTGCCGCCGGGCCCGCCGGATCCCAACGATAAGCTGCGTCCCGGTTCAATCAAGGATTGTCATTTTTGACGACCGTGGCGACATCACCGACTTTGATATTTGCTTCGCTTCGCGTTGACATTTAGCAATTGAGCGCGGTCGGCATTAAAACTCGCGAAGAATTTCGAGCGGGAGCGGATTTCGCGTCACAGGACTCCAGCGTCACAGGACTCCAGCGTCACAGGACTCCATCGTTGCGGGATTTGTCTAGCCCCCGTTTTTCAGGGTGGTGCGGGTTCCAACCGCGGCCTTGCTAGAATGCAAAGGAAAGAGGCCCCGGCGTTCACCAGGGCCTCCCCATGACGACGAGGGCGATGCCGGGTATTTGCCCCCAGTCGTATCTCATGCGTCCGCACCAAAGCTCAACGGTGCATTACTGCATGGTGTGGCCACCAGCAGCCGCTCGGACCGCCTGCAGCGGCAGCCAAGCCGGCGGGTGCTGCCGAGTACGCGTTGCGTGTCGCTTGGCAAAACTCCGCCTCAGACCGCAGATCCATGCAACCAAGCCGCCGCCCAAGGTAAGTCCGTGCGGAGCGCAACACGCCTCCTATCACAGTGCAGCGGCATCCGTTTCGCCGGTGCGGATACGAATCGCCTGCTCAAGGCCGAAAACAAAGATCTTGCCATCGCCGATCTGGCCCGTCTTGGCCGCGGCTGTGATCGCCTCGACGGCCTTGTCGGCTTGGTTGGCCGGGACAGCGACCTCGACCTTCAGCTTCGGCAGGAAGCTCACGGCATACTCGGTGCCACGATAGATCTCCGTGTGGCCCTTTTGGCGCCCGTAACCCTTGACCTCGGTGACGGTCATACCGTGCACCCCAATCGCGGTGAGCGCGTCGCGGACCTCGTCGAGCTTAAATGGCTTGATGATGGCCACTACGATTTTCATGGGTTCCTTCCCCGCTAAGGCCCGTTCTGAGTGACCCAGATTGGGCGATCTCTACGCAGCGACCTCAAGCCCGGCCCATGGCCGTGAGTGATCGCCGGGGCGGACGAATCAAACGCCGTGCCAGTTTTGCGCACATCTCATGTTTGTTGAGCGACGCCAGCACACGTGCAAAGTTCACCGAATCCCGATCGGAGAAGCGACCGCCGCGCGGCCGGATCAGACGAGCAGACAGCGCCGGGGATATAATCTGACTATTCTATAGGCAGATGAAAGGAGTGCCTGCTGCTGGCTATTGGAGGGCTTCACCGTGAAGCGAAATATCGAGCCCCTCACGCTCCTCCTCCTGGGAAGCCCGCAACGGCGTCAACGCGCCGACGATTTTCAACAGAACCATGGTGATTGCCGCTGACCACGCTATCGTGACCACAATTCCATAGAACTGGGTCAGCACTTGTATGGGGTGGCCTTCCAGAAGGCCTGGATTGCCGACGGGTGTCGCCGGCGAGACCGACAATGCTGCTGTTGCAAACACGCCGCACAACAACGTGCCGATCGCCCCGCCTACACCATGGACGCCGAATACATCGGGTGAATCATCGTATTTGTACATGAGTTTGATTCTCGTGCAGGCATAGGAGCATACTGCGCCGGCCGCGATGCCGATCACGACGCCGTGCCACGGCAGCACGAAACCGGAGGCGGGGGTGATGGTTCCAAGCCCGGCCACAGCCCCTGACACCATGCCCAACACCGAGGGCTTGCCGCGAACCCACCATTCGAGGGCAATCCAGGTCAGG
>JASHYD010000121.1 GCA_030043175.1 Xanthobacteraceae bacterium
CTCATCGCGTCTGCGCCCTGGCTACCTCGCCGTGCCGCGGGCGAACAGCCCCTGGGGGCGCCAGATCAACACCACGATCACGATGGTGTAGATTACGAAGGCGCCGAGCGAGGGAAAATAGTATTTGCCGGCGACGTCGCCGATGCCAAGCAGGATCGAGGCAAAAAACGGCCCGGTGATGCTCGACGTGCCCCCCACCGTGACGACGATGAGGAAATAGATCATGTACTTGAGCGGAAACGTGGGGTCGAGGCCGAGAATCTCCGCGCCCAAAGCTCCACCGAGACCGGCGAGGCCCGAGCCGACAGCAAACGTAATGGCGAACACCATCCCGACATTAATGCCGAGTCCGCGCGCCACGCGCTGATCATCCACGGCCGCGCGCAGCCGGCTGCCGAAGCGGGTCGCCATCAGCACGAATTGCAGCGCGGCCGTCAACAGCCCGCACACCACAATGATGAGCAGGCGGTAGCGGCCGACACCGACCCCGAGCACATTAAATTGGCCCTGCAGTGCCGCCGGAATGTTCACGAACTGCTGGGACGAGCCCATGACGTAGTCGACGGCCGCGACCGACATGAAAACGAGGCCGATGGTGAACAGCACCTGATCGAGATGGCTCTTGGCGTAGACATGAACGTAAAGCGTGCGTTCCAGCACCGCGCCGATTGCGGCGGTGGCGAAAAATGCGAGCACGAGCCCGGCAAGAAACGGCAACCCGGCGCGGTTGACGAGGACGACCGTGATGTAGCCCCCCGCCATCGCGAAGGCCCCGTGGGCGAGGTTGACGAAGTTCATCAGCCCGAGCGTGACCGAAAGACCGCAGGCGAGCACGAACAGCAGCATGCCGTAGGCGACGCCATCGAACAGGATCGTCAGCATGGCGGAGCCCGGTTGTGTTCCGTCGCCCGCATGCGGGGGAGGGTCGCAGAACGCGCTCTTGCCGCGAGTCGGTGCTGTGCGGGGCTGCAGCGCGGGTCGAACGCTCGCGGAACCCGGCGCGGCCGTTCGCGAGCGCCCGCGTTACTGATCACCCCCCACACCATAGCGCGCTACTTCTTTGCCTTGCCCGGGTCCTTCACATTCGGGAACGTCTCGAATTCGACGTTGTACAGCTCGCCGTCAACTTTCTCGACCTTGCGCATGTAGATGTTCTGGATGATGTCGCGGGTCTGCGGGTCGATCGAGATCGGGCCGCGGGGGCTCTCCCACGCCATGCCCTTCATTGCGGCGATGAGCGAGTCGCCGTCGGTTTTGCCTCCCGTCTTTTTGAGCGCCTCGTAAATCAAATGCATGCCGTCATAGCCGCCGACTGACATGAAGTTGGGCCGCAGGCTCGGATTGGCCTTCTTGAAGGCCGCCACATAGGCTTTGTTCGCCTGGGACGGATGCGCCGCCGAATACATATGTGCCGTGACCGTGCCGATCACCTGGTCGCCCATGCCGTTGAGGAGGTCATCGTCGGTGACGTCGCCGGGGCCGATGATCTTGATGCCAGCCTTGTCGAGGCCGCGCTCAATGAACTGCTTAACGAAGGTTCCGCCCTGCCCCGATGGCACGAAGACGAACACGGCGTCCGGCTTGGCGTCACGGGCGCGCTGCAGGAACGGCGCAAAATCCGGATTGGCGAGCGGCACCCGGATCGACTCGAGGACCTGCCCGCCGCCTTTGATGAAGGTGTCCTTGAAGGATACTTCGGAATCGATACCGGGAGCGTAATCCGACACCATACTGACGACCTTCTTGATGCCGTTCTTGAGCGCCCAGTCGGCCATGATGACGGTCGATTGCGGCAGCGTGAAGCTGGTGCGAACGATGTAGGGTGAACGCTCCGTGATGATCGATGTGCCGGCCGCCATCACGACCTCCGGGATCTTTGCCTCGGTCGACAGCGGGGCGACCGCAAGGGCGGCCGGCGTGACGCCGAAACCGACCAGGAAATTGACCTTGTCGCTGACGATCAATTCCTGCGCTAGCCGTTTCGTATTGTCGGGCACGGCGCCGTCGTCCTTGATAAGAACTTCGATCTTCTTGCCCGCGACCGTGTCACCATTCTGAGCCATATAAAGGCGGATCGCAGCGGCGATCTCAACTCCGGTCGATTGCTGCTGACCGGTCATCGGCAGCAGCGCACCGACCTTCGCTGTGCTCTGCGCCTGGGCGGGAGCGGCAGCAAGACCGAATGCCGCCGCCGCGATGACGGTGACCATGGCGTTGCGAAACATGTTTCCTCCTCAGATGTTATTAATCAGTCGTCAGATGTGACCCCTTGGGCGTGTCGACCGGACACAACCGCCTCTGCACTGTCATGCCCGCGCTCGGCCCGGCCATCCACATGTACGCGCTCGCTTGGTTTGGCGCGGCGATCGAGGTCCCTCGTTATCCCTGATTCCTGATCCTTGTTCCTGTTACGCGTGCGCCTCGCGGCGCGGGTCGATGATGTGTTCGATCCTGCCAAGCGTGTGCATGCAGGGCAGCACCTCAGCGAGGCTCGCATTGGGCTGGCGCTTTTCGCGAATTGCAGCGACGAATTCGCGGTCCTCCAACTCGATGCCATCCATGGACACGTCGACCTTGGAAAGGTCGATCTGGCTCTTCTTGCCGTCGAACAGATCGTCATAATAGGCGTTATAGGTGCCGTTGTCGCAGATGTAGCGGAAGAACGAGCCGATCGGGCCGTCATTATTGAAAGACAGCGACAGGGTCAGGATCGCGCCCGATGGCACCTTCATGATGATGCCCATGTCCATGGCGATCTTGAGCTGCGGGTGGCGCGGCCCCTGCACGGCAAAACACTCCGAGACGGTCTCGCCTGTCTGGTATTGGAACAGGTCGACTGTGTGGGCCGCATGATGCCACAGCAGATGGTCCGTCCAGCTGCGCGGCTTGCCGGCAGCATTCATGTTGGAACGACGGAAGAAGTAGGTCTGCACGTCCATCTGCTGGATTTTGAGCTCGCCTTTCTCAATGCGCCGGTGCACCCATTGGTGACTGGGATTAAAGCGACGCACGTGTCCCCCCATGGCGACAACACCAGTCTCCTGTTGGATTTTCGCCAGCGCTTCTGCGTCCGCGACGCTGTCGGCGATCGGGATTTCGATCAGCACATGCTTGCCGGCGCGCATGATCTGCTCACCTTGGCGACGATGCATCTGGGTCGGCGTGGCGAGAATAACGGCGTCGGCGCGCCTGATCCCCTCGCTGAGATCGCCGCCCCAATGCGGGATGCCGTATTTCTTCGCCACCTCCGCGGTCGCATCCTGGTTGCCGCCGATCAGCGACACCACTTCGACATCGGCGATACGCTTGAGGGCGTCGAGATGCTTCTGACCGAACGCTCCCTGCCCGGCTACACAAATCTTCATCCGTTGCTCCTCACCGCGACCTGCCTGATCCCATGCGCCGCAGCGCGCTTACGCGTGGCAGCGCCGCGCAGTGACGCGGGTCGCCGCCTTTTTGCCTTGCGCTCGATATTCTCGAGGATGATATGGCCGACCGCCGTATTGGAGGCAGGCACCGTGTAGAAGCGGTACACCTCCTTGACCTTGTCGTCGAGCGCACCGCGCATGATGAGCCACATCACCATCTCAATGCCCTCGGCCCCGGCCTCGCGCATGTATTCGAGGTGGGAAATGCGCGCGAGCCGCTTGGGGTCTCGCACGAGGCCATCGAGGTAGGCCTTGTCGAACTTGCTGTTGATGAGCCCCGCTCGCGGGCCGGAGATCTGGTGCGACATGCCTCCGGTTCCCATCACCACCACCCGCAGGTCCTCCGGATAGGACTGCACCGCCTTGCGGATGGCGCGGCCCAGCATGTAGCAGCGGTGACCGGTGGGCGGCGGATACATCACCACGTTGACGGCGAGCGGAATGACCGGGCACGGCCATTCCGGCGGCGACCCGAACATCAGGTTGAGCGGCACGGTGAGGCCGTGGTCGACCTCCATCTTGTTGACGACGGTGAGGTCGAATTCATCGAGGATGACGGATTGGGCGATGTGGGACGCAAGCTCCGGGTAGCCCTTGACCACCGGCACCGGGCGTGGCCCCCATCCTTCGTCCGCCGGCGGAAATTGCGCCGCACAGCCCAGCGCGAAAGTGGGGATCAGCTCGACCGAGAACGCCGATGCATGATCGTTATAGACTGCAATCACCACGTCCGGTTTGGCGTTCGCCATCCACTGCTTGGACTTTTCGAATCCCGAAAACACCCGCTGCCAGTAGGGCTCCTCGGTCTTCTTGAGATCGATTGCAGCGCCGATGGCCGGCACGTGCGAGGAGGTGACGCCCGCGATAATTCTAGCCACGTTTCGATCCTGCCTTTTTGCCGGGCTTGGCAGCCGGCCGGGAAGACGATTTACCACCCGTCCTGGCGGCGGGCTTCGCCCCTGCCCTGCGAGGCGCCGGTTTGGCAACCCCATCCCGCCCCGATCTGCTGCGGTTGCCTTCGACCGAGCGACCGCCGGCCAGCATCATCTTGGCGTAGTCCTCCTGGGTCGAGCCCGTCATGATCGCCGCGATGTGCTGGAAGGAATGACCGTCGGTCGCCCCGAGCTTGGCGGCGAAATAAATGTTGCCACCCAGCTCCAGCATCCGGTTGTAGTTTCGCGCGAGGATGGCTTCGCGCTGCTCCGGGGTCAACGCGAAGCGATCAAGATAGGTGGCCTCGTTCTCTTTGAACGCCTTGCGGTTGTCCGCCTTCATCAGTGACATGCAGAACATGTTAAGATGATAGCCCTGGCGCGATCGATCCGCATCGAACACGAACGTGCCGGGAATGTCG
>JASHYD010000122.1 GCA_030043175.1 Xanthobacteraceae bacterium
GGAGCCGGCTCCGCGCCAACAGCTTCCAGCGAAGAGGCCACTTCGGGCGTTTCGAGAATGCGTTTGACTTCCGCCGCGAGCTTGTCAACGACTGGGCGGGGTGTGCCGGCCGGGGCGAACAGCCCTTGCCACGCAGTGGCTTCATAGCCCGGCAGCGTTTCCGCGATGGTGGGGAGATCCGGCATCGAGGCGCTGCGTTGCGGCGTCGTTACCGCCAGTGCTCGCACCGCGCCGGCACGCGCATGCGGGATGGTGGTCGTCATGCTGTCGATCCCGAGATCGATGTGGCCGCCGATCATGTTGTTGATGACTTCGCTGGTGCTGCGAAACGGAATGTGCGTCATCTCGGTTCCGGTCGCGAGCGCGAACATCACCGACGAGAGATGTGACGAGGTGCCGATGCCGGACGAGCCGTAGTTCACTTTGCCGGGATTAGCCTTCAAATAGGTGATGAGCTCAGCGACCGATCTGGCCGGAATTTTCGGATTGACGAACAGCAGATTGGGAAACAGCACAAGCCGCGACACCGGTTGAAAATCCCGCTCGAGATCGTAGGGCAGCCTAGTATAGAGCGCCGCGTTGACGGCATTCGAGCTGACCGTGCCGACCAGCAGCGTATAGCCATCATTCGGCGCCTTGGCGACGAAGCCTGCTCCGATGCTTCCGCCGGCGCCGCCTTTGTTTTCGATCACGAACGACGAGCCGAGCCGGGCCTGCAGGTAAGTGGCAAGGATGCGCGCCGTCAGATCGGCGGAGCCGCCAGCCCCGAACGGCACCACCATCGTCACCGCGTGCTGCGGCCAGCTGTCTTGCGCGTGCGCCCCCGCGCAAACCATGAGCGCGACCGCAACGGCAAATATCTTTCGCATAATCGACCTCCTGCCCGCCTGTGCGCAAGATAGCAACAGCGCACAGGGGCATCATCAACCAAAATAGGGCTCGCGTGCAGCCGTAGCGCTCACGTCTGCCGGCGAGACCTCCGCGGCACGTGCTGGCGGATTCTCATGCGGCTTGATCAGCCGATTCGAGCGTGACGCCGCGTCGAAAAGCAGTGGGCAAGAGCTTGCCAACGATCTCCGGTTCGATCTAATCGTTGTCGGGCACGGCGGCGCCGGCAGCGGGGGCTCAAAGATCGCATGATCTCAACCACGTGGCCGCTCCGCCCGCGGAGGGGGACGGCGGCTCAATTCCTGGATGCGACAAAACGACGCCTGGGCGTGCCGGCCGCACGCGCTAGGAACCGGCCACATCAGGGGCTTGGCATTGTTGCCGCGTTTCTCGCCATCCGCCCTGCTGCCAAATTGCTTGCAAGTTGCTTGCAACGATAAGGAGAGATTACGGTGACGATGGTTAACAGGCGTTCGCGTCTCATCACCGCCGGTGTCGAACGTTCGCCCAACCGTGCGATGCTGCGCGCGGTCGGTTTCGACGACGGCGACTTCGACAAGCCAATCATCGGCGTGGCGAACGGTCACTCGACGATGAATCCCTGCAATGCCGGCATCCAACCTCTCGTCGACCGCGCCGTGGCGGCGCTCAAGAAAGCCGGGGCGATGCCGCAGGTGTTCGGGTTTCCGACCGTCACCGATGGCATTGGCATGGGCACCGAGGGCATGAAGTACTCCCTCGTGTCGCGCGAGGTCATTGCTGACGCTATCGAAGTGGCCGTGAACGGCCAACGCATGGACGGCGTCGTTGCGGTCGGCGGCTGCGACAAAAATATGCCGGGAAGCATGATGGCCATGGCGCGCATGAACGTGCCGGCGATCTTCGTGTACGCCGGCACCATCAAACCGGGTTTCTGGAAGGGTGAGAAGCTCACCATCGTCAGCCCGTTTGAAGCCGTAGGCGCCTTCACGGCCGGCAAGATGTCGAAAGAGGACTTCGAGGGCATTGAGAAGAACGCCTGCCCGTCCGTGGGAGCCTGCGGTGGCCAGTACACCGCCAACACCATGTCTTCGTCCTTCGAAGCGCTCGGCATGAGCCTGCTCGGCTCGTCGCAGATGGCATCCCCTGACTCGGAAAAGGCGGACTCCGCCGCCGAGTCCGCGCGCGTACTGGTCGATGCGGTGCGCAATGACCTCAAGCCGCGTGATATCATCACCAGAAAGTCGATCGAAAACGCGGTCGCGCTCGTGATGGCAACTGGCGGCTCGACCAATGCGGTACTGCATTATCTTGCGATCGCCAGTGCGGCTGGCGTGAGATGGACTATTGATGACTTCGAGCGCGTGCGGCGGAAAGTCCCGGTGCTATGTAATCTCAAGCCCTCAGGCCCGTACGTGGCAACCGATTTTAATGCAGCCGGAGGCGTGCAGCAGGTGCTCAAGATCCTGCTTGTGAACGGGGTCCTTCATAGTGAGTGCATGACGATCCACGGCAAGACCATGGGCGAGATGCTCGCAGGTATTCCTGACGAGCCGCGCACAGATCAGGACGTGATCCGTCCATGGGCCGAACCGGTGTACAAGCAAGGGCACCTCACCATTTTGAAGGGCAATCTCTCGCCTGAAGGCTGCGTTGCCAAGATCACCGGGCTGAAGCAGACTTCGATCACCGGCCCTGCGCGCGTGTTCAATTCTGAACCCGAATGCCTCAAAGCGATTGTGGCCAGGAAGATCAAGGCCGGCGATGTGGTGGTCATCCGCTATGAGGGCCCGAAGGGCGGACCCGGCATGCAAGAAATGCTGGCGCCAACCTCGGCCCTCATCGGGCAGGGCCTTGGCGCATCGGTCGGCCTCCTCACCGACGGGCGCTTTTCGGGCGGCACCTGGGGCATGGTCGTCGGGCATGTGGCGCCGGAGGCCTACGAGGGTGGAGTGATCGCCCTCGTGGAAGAAGGTGATTCGATCACCATCGACGCCAAGAAGCGACTTATCCAGCTTAACGTCCCGGCGAAGGAGCTGGCTCGGCGCAAGAAGCAATGGCACGCGCCAAAGCCTCGCTACGCCGCCGGCGTTCTGGCAAAATATGTCAAGCTGGTTTCGAGCGCGAGCCTCGGGGCAATTACTGATCGATGAGGTGGCAAGGACAGCTGCCGAAAACGTTCGACCGGCCGACAGTCCCCGATCGATTGCCGGTCGCGACAAATTCCCGCCACTGTCAGCATCGCCGCAGTCGCGACTTGGCGGTGGCTCAGGCGTGCCCAATGCATGCCCGACCCCGCCTTCAGGGTGGCCAAAGGCGCGCTTTTGCATGCCCGCTGGGCGCATTTCGTCCATCATCGCTGGACGGGCCGGCATTGCTGGACGGGCTGGCCGACCTATGCTCTCGTCGGGCTTGGAAACTTCGGGCGGCCAATGCAGAGGGAAAAGACGATACTGACGTCCAAAAGCTACGACGTCGACGATTTCGCCGCAGCGCAGGAGTTCTATCACGCCAACGGGTGGACGGACGGCCTGCCCGTGGTGCCCCCGACCGCGGGGGCGGTCGGGGCTTGCCTTGAATGGGCGTTGACGCCGCCGGACCAGCTCATCGGGATCGAGCCGGTTCGCGCCCAGCCGATCACTGCTGAGAAGCTCGCCATCAATGCCGTCATGGCCGGCTGTCTGCCGGTGCACTTTCCTGTGGTCATTACCGCGTGGCAGGCCATGATGAAGGAGGAGTTTCTTCTGCATGGCGTGACGTCCAGCACCGGAGGATGCGCCATCCTGGCCATCATCAACGGCCCTATCCGTCTTGAGATCGGCGCCAGCGGGGGCTTCAACGCGCTCGCCAACAGCGATCGCGCAACCGCAGTCATCGGCCG
>JASHYD010001184.1 GCA_030043175.1 Xanthobacteraceae bacterium
TATTCGACGCGGCGAGCGAGTCGATCAGTATGAGACCGTGCGCCGCCGCAAGGACGGGACGCTAGTCGACGTCTCGCTAACCGTGTCTCCGGTCAAGGATGATCGAGGCGTGATCATCGGCGCCTCCAAAATCGCCCGCAATATTACCGAGCGTAAGCTGTCGGAAGCCAAACTCCGCGACAGCGAACGGCAGCTCCAGGAACTGATCGCGGCCATCCCGGCAGCGATCTACACGACTGACGCGCCAGGTAGGATTACCTACTACAATCAGGCGGCCGCCGAACTGGCGGGCCGCCCGCCCACGATCGGCAGCGACGAATGGTGCGTGACATGGAAGCTGTACCATCCGAATGGGACGCCTCTGCCGTATGACCAGTGCCCGATGGCAATCGCTCTTAAAGAGGGTCGTGCCATCCGCAACGCGGAATTAGTGGCCGAGCGTCCCGATGGGACCCGGGTTCCCTTCATCCCATATCCGACACCGCTTCGCGATGCTGCCGGCAAGATTACCGGGGCGGTCAATATGCTGGTCGATATCAGCGAGCGCAAACACGCCGAGACGCAGCAGCGGGTCCTGCTCAACGAACTGAATCATCGTGTCAAGAACAATATGCAGATGTTGCAAATACTATTGGAGGCGGGAGCGCAACGAGCCGAAAGCTCCGAGGCGCGAGAGGTGCTTGAGGAGGCGAGCGGTCGAATCATGGCGATGGCAGCAGCGCAGCGTGTCCTTTACACGACGCCTGACGCGACGCGATTCGACGCGCATGATTTTCTCAATACCGTTTGTGAAACCGCAAGGCAGACCTTTCCGCAAGAATTGAACATCGACTATGAAGCCGATGCCATACGGCTATCGAATGACTCTGCGATGCCACTTGCGCTGATTGCGAACGAACTGCTTACGAATGCCGTCAAATATGGGTTGAACGGACGGACTGCAGGGACTATTCGGGTTCGGTTGAGAAGAGAGGATGACTCATTTCTCTTTTATGTCGAAGACGACGGCCCAGGTTTCGATCTACAATTGGTCCAGCAACGATCCTCAGGCTTGAAGCTCGTCCAGGGGCTGGCGCGCCAGCTTGGTGGCAAGTTTGAGGTGACCGGCGGACCAGCCACACGCTGCGGCGTGCGATTTCGATAAAGTTAGCTTATACGCGAGCCTGAGATGAGCCGGATCGAAGCCAGCGGCGCGTCAGAGCCCGCTACAACATTATAACATTTCTGGGCCCGGCCTCTGAACGATCACCGGAGAGTCACATTACGGTTCATTCGCCGCCCGGGCGACCGGCCTATCGCGCCGCGATGACTTGCGATCGCCGCTACGCGACCTGCGACGTCATCCGGCGCGTGGGGTGGTGCCATCCGGTGCTGGCTTGCGGGTCGCGAGACGCGCATCAGGCTTCCATCTCCCCGTGTTGCGTCGCCGGCCATGGGGTCCCGTAGAGATCTGTGCGGCTATCGCATAGCGCGGCCGCAAGGTCATTCGGCAGTCGGTACCCCGTCAGCCCGATCGCTACGCCTCAGCTCACGCGTGCCTGCACGGTGTCGGGCCGAACCTCTCCCCGCGACATGATTGAATTCGCCCCCCTCGAGGGCGCACGCGCCGTGGCCTCGACGCCAAACCGGCACCCTCTCCGTCGGCAAGCGTGTTGGTCGACACCAAGGCAGTCGGCTGCAGAACGAGCCGGGGTCGATATGTTCGAGCCCATGCCGATTCATGTGGAAAGCTAACCCCGCCGCATGGATCTCGCGAAGGAGCGAGATCCGCTTGACTGTTCTCGCCCCAAGGAATCGCAAACATCAGTGAAGCGGGCTCGTATTTGATGCCGCAGGAGCAGCGCTGGCCCAACTCTCCGCGGCGTCAGCGCGCCGCCATGATGGAAAGGCCCGCATTAACCCTGTTCCTAGCCAATCAGGAACGCGACGCAGTGGCTGCGCGTTAGAAGCCCGCGGGGATGACGCCTCTCCGCAAAACTGCGGTCCCTCCAGCGGGATGGTCTACTCCATGATACTAACCGAACGGCAGGCCAAGCGGTCGATGTGGTGCCCGATGGTTCGGATTAGATGGATGAACCTGTGGCAGGCCAGCAATCGCTCCAATCCGGGGCGGGTGAATCGGGTGAAAACGCACTATTCAGGACTTTTTTCCCGCGCCTGCATTGGGTGGCTCGGGCGAAGTTTTTCAGATGCTGGGGCTCCGGATGCATGATGTGGAGGTGGGCTGATCGGGACGCGAAGACCGGATTTTGCGGGCTGGCCGGTAATCCGTTGCAGAACTTGTTTTCTGATTAGTTGTCCACAGGCAACCCGACCTGCAGCGCCCACCAACGGTATTCTCGATTTTCGAGGCTTGATTGAGCAAAATGCGCAAGCCTGACACCGCCCGGCTGAGTTGCAGGGCGACATCGCCCGACCAGCGCTCGAGAAGTCCCACGCCCTACAAATGATCGATGTCGAGGGCCCGCCCCACCGACGGAACGAACTGACGCTGACGCGCTATACTGGCCGCAGCCCGAACTGACCTGGGTCGTTGACAGGCTTAGGCTCCATTTGCCGACCCGGCCGCCGACGAAAGTCACTGCCACCACAGCCGACCAACCTCCGTGGAGCGCAGACCCTCAGAGCTGCGCCACAGAAAATCAATTGCTTAGCCTCTCCGACCCGCTTGAATCGCAAGCGACGCCGTTGCGGAGGTCCCTGCCAATCATGGCGTCGATCTCAGCGATCATTGACGGAACCGGTTGCGCGCGTCATTGCTGGTCGCATGTTCTGCCCGACTGGCGGCGCAATGTGAGACACGTCGACCAATGTGCCGACGACCAAAGAGCGCAACCGCCGCCGTATGAATGAAGCGCTTTCGCTTTATCAGGCTGGTGCTGCAAGGTTCGAAACAGCTCACGATGAGGAGACTCATATGTCCAATGCACGATTGCCGGCATTCGAGCGATTCATCGCCGATCTGCGAGGCGTATGGACAGCTGAGCCCGACGACGCACGCCGTATGGAAAAGGCAAAGCCATTGGTCGAAGCGTTCGTGACAAACCCGAGCGTCAAGGCGCATTCGGCACAATGGCCGTCCACCGAAGGTCGCAAGAACCTGCTGCTCTATGTGGATCCGACCCACGGATTTGTAGTCAACGCCGTCGTGCGCGTGCCGGGGCGAACCGGTAGCGTGCATGACCATGCGGATGCCTGGGTGCTCTACGGCGTGCTAGATGGCATCGAGCGCCTGGAGCGCTACGAGCGCATCGATGACGGTCGCCGGCCAGGCTATGCTGAGGTGTATCTTGTCTCGGTGACGACCGGTACACAAGGCAAAGTCGACCTGGTGCCGCCGCATGCCATTCATGCGGAGCAAGGCGGTCCCGTTCGCTCCGTCGCCGTTATTCTGCGCAGCCAGCGGCTGGGCGAAGGGACGTTGCTCCAGCGCACGTACGATCCCGAGGCGAAAACGGTTGTCGAGCGATACGGCCCGACTCAGATTCCATACGAGCTTCATGCGTGACGCTCGCGACGAGCGAGGCCGGCGATCGCCAAAAGCCCGTGAACGGGAGAAATGGACACTCCTTTGTGGTGGGTTTTCTGGGTCGTGTCGGCAGCCGCTCTCGAGGCGGCCGCGCAAGAATCGGCTTCCGAATTCAAACGCTCAGGATCATTTTTCAATATGACACCAATCCGCGCGCTCTTTGACGCCACAGGAGCCGTGTCATCTCAGGACAGCCGAACATTTATCGTTCAGAACATGCCGGGGAGGCGGCTTGTACCGCCGTCGATTGCCCGTCGACCCACTCGCCGCCTTTCGGCAACGCTGCCGCCCGGAGAGAGGTAGCGCCTCGGTGAAGCAAGCTGTGCCGACTGGTTTGGCTGCTATCCGGGCGCAGCCTCGGCCCTTGCTCACTTGGCTACGACCGCGACCGTTGCATCGCCGACTTCCGCTGTCGGCCGCCAGAAATAGCCTGAAGCCGAACGTGGCGATGCCCCCGGACCGAAACTGATAAACGCAACCAACCTTCAACGTGACCGTATTTAGACAATTATCGCCAACGTCTGTTCCCAAAATTGTAAACATTGCAGTTTCGTTCATTATCTTCCCTTCTTTACTTCCTCGATTCTTTCAGAAGGAGGGGGAGAGCGCTATTGTACTAAACCGCCTTGGTCGGTGAGTGCGGTAGCTCCAGTAGGTGAGCCCCGCAACTCCCCGACGATCAACACCCGCGTAGCGTGATTATCGGCCTTCTCCAAATCTACAGCGTTTGCAGGAATGCGACCATGTCGCTAATCTGCGCAGGCGTGAGCCCGATGTTGAATCGCTGATTGTAGAAATTCACCACGTCCAACAGCGTTGCCGCCGAGCGGTTGTGGAAGTACGGTGCACGAGCCGCCAGCCCACGCAGAATCGGACCTTTCACTTTGCCGATATCCGCACATTTGCCAGAAATCAGTGCGCGGCCCGGATCGGTGACGGTGTAGGTTTTACCAATAATAGGTCCTGACACGCATGACAAAGTGAAAAGTGGCAAATCGGCGATGTCGAGGCCGGGATTGTTATTGTTGGGGCCTCCATTGGCGATGCCGATATTTATCGGCAACTTGACTGAGTGGTTTCCGACATCTGGCGAGTCATGACAGGTTCCACAAAATCCGGAAACGCTCGCCAGACCAGGTAAGTCGTTGATCCCCGCCACGCCAGTAATGGTAATAGGCGTGCTGTTGAACAAGGCCTCACCGCGCGCCACTGCTTGGCGAGACGCATCCGCGTCATCGTCCCCGCTAATGCCATTCCAAGCTTGGTACAAATCGAAGATCTGCGAACTGAAAGGCAGGCCCTCCGGATTTCCACCCCAAGAGGATCGTTGATGCCGATGAAAAATCCGGGAAGCAGAGTCGCTAACGCGTTTGGGCCACCCTTTGCGCCGCCAGCAGTCAGCTGTTTCGCCTTGAAATCGTAAAGCTGCGCGGTGAAGAGACCAGACTCAAAATTGACAATCTGTTGCTGCTGCGTGGCGGTGGGAGCGGCGTTTGCCTGCGCGTGGCCGAGTGTGGCGTCGATCGATTGTTGTGCCAGGGTCGGTTCGCGCCCGTCCCACATAATGGCGGTGAGAAAGCCCAAATTCGTCGCCGGCAGCGGCCGGCGGTAAACCGACACGATGCCGGCCGTTGGGTTCGCAATGCCGAACGTAGTGAGGCCGGTGATGGGATTGGTGTTGCATCCGTAGGGATCGGAAACGGAAACGATTCGATACTCGATGGGCGCAGTGGAGCCGGGAATGGTAGCGGGAACCGGCAATCCGATGCGGATCAGTCCCTTGTTTAACAACAGGCTGTATGCCTTAAGCTTCTCTTCAATTCCCGAAATGTTGTCACTCGGACATGTCGCCCCATCGACCAGACGAAAGATCGGATCAGAGCCGCGGCTGGCGTTAAAGCGAGCCTGCACGCCCGCCGCGCTGAGACTCCAACCATTTTGCGGCTGATGGCAAGTGAGGCAAGTGCGGCCGTTGGTGCCGAGATTTGCGAAGAAAGCGTTCTGCGATGTCTGAGTCTCGCCAGCCGGCTGGGCGGTCGCGATCAAACCGGAGGGATCGAAATCGGTGACGAATCCCGGAATGACTGACGGAGTTGGTTGCAAACCGCGATCGGGATCAAAGTAATTACGCATTTGTTGTGCGTGACGAATCGCACCTGCCTGCCATGCGTAGTTGGCCGGGTTGGATAGAGTTTCTTGGGCTGATGAATTAGGCCCAGCACCGCTGAGCATCAACAATAGAGTGGCCGCTTTGACGGAATGCCGCAATGAACGTTTTGAGGTACCGACAAATGGAGACATGCGTTTCACTCCACGCGTTGCAATAAGTTGACGTTAGGGTTGGTCATGAAATCCAAGCGGACTCTATCGGCTCGCATGCTTGTTATGTGTGAGGCAACTCACCATCGTTGCGGTTTTTTAAAGGAGTTAGTACGCAACGCGATATCGCGATTGTGTAGACGAGGAGCCATGCGACGAAAATCAAAGCTCAAATTGCAAATGCTTTTCGCAGACGACGGGCCCTTCGTACTCCTTCATTTAGTCACGCCGAGAG
>JASHYD010000123.1 GCA_030043175.1 Xanthobacteraceae bacterium
TTTAGATGAGCGCCACAAGCGGGCATTGGGGTTGTTTAGAAAGCACCCTCTCACGAATGATGGGTCGCTTAATCGAGTCATGTTCGCCCGTCACACCCCCTGATTGTCCAGCTGCCCCTCCGCGGCAGCAAAGTCTGGTAGGCACGCGTTTCGCCGCTTCTCTTGTGAAAGTTTTGAATTTGGATAGCCTTGGTCGCTGGGCCGTCTCCAAAACGTCGGTGACGTCGCGTCAACATTCGGCAGGCGTCAGTCCCCTCACGAGGTTGGGATCATGAAAACGATCACGAAAGTCGCGCAAAGGACGTTCGTTGCCCTGACGCTCACGCTGCTTCCGGCGGTGGCATCTGCTCAGCAGGCGACAGCGCATCAGCAACTCATGGAACTCGTGGGTCGCCAGGCCGCACATTTTTCTGCCACGTCCAGAACCATCTGGGACTACGCGGAACTCGGCTACCAGGAAGCAAAGAGTTCGACGCTCCTGCAGCGCGAACTCCAGGCGGCAGGCTTTCAGGTGCAGTCCGGCGTCGCCGGCGAGCCGACCGCATTCGTCGCGAGCTATGGCCAGGGTCAGCCGGTTATCGGTATTCTGGGCGAGTTCGACGCGCTTCCCGGGCTATCGCAGGACGCCACGCCGGTCCGCAAACCTATTTTGGCCGACGCGCCCGGCCATGCCTGCGGTCATAATCTGCTCGGTTCCGGGGCGGCGCTCGCAGCGGTCGCACTTCGGGAATACATGGAACGCAATCGGATTGCGGGCACGCTGCGCTACTACGGGACGCCCGCCGAGGAAGGCGGCGACGGCAAGGTTTACATGCTCCGGGCCGGATTGTTTCGTGACGTCAACGTCATCTTACACTGGCATCCGGGTGACCAGAATTCCGTCTTCAACGGCGGCATGCTCGCCATCAATAGCGCGCGGTTTCAGTTCCGCGGCGTAGCCGCGCATGCGGCCGTTGCCCCTGACCGCGGCCGTTCCGCACTCGACGCTGTCATGCTGATGGGCAACGGCATTGAGTTTCTGCGCGAACACATCCCGAGCAACAGCCGGATCCACTACATGATCACCAATGGCGGCGCCGCCCCGAACGTGGTTCCCGATCTTGCGGAAATGTATCTCTATGCCCGCAACCCGTCGTCGGCGGTCCTCAATAACGTCTGGAGCCGTATCCTGAAGATCGGCCAGGGGGCGGCGCTGATGACGGAAACAGCGGTGGAAGTAACGGACATCGGTGGCGACACCAACGTGGTTCCCAACGACGTGCTGGCCAAAGTGGCGCAGAGAGATTTGGAAGAGGTTGGTGGATTCCGGTACACGCCCGAAGAACGGCAGTTTGCCGAGGAATTGCAAAAAAGCCTGCCGCCCGGCGAAGCCGGCAAACTGGATTCGACCGCGACGGTTCTGCCGCTCGGGACGCGTGCCGGTCAGGCATCGACGGACGCCGGAGACGTGAGCTGGAACGTGCCGACAATCGGTTTTCTTGCCGCAACCTTCGTGCCCGGCGTTGTTGCCCATACCTGGCAGGCGGCCGCAAGCTCCGGCATGAGCATCGGCCAGAAGGGCATGGTGGTTGCCGCAAAGGCTCTTGCCATCACGGGGGCCGACCTATTTGCGGATGCTCAGCTCATCGCCGATGCCAACGCAGAATTCCACAGGCAGCTCAATAGTGACACCTATCAGTCCGTTATCCCAGAATTCCAAAAACCGCCGTTGGGCTACCGGAACAAATAGCAACGCGAAGGCGCAGCGGTGCTCCGCGCTCTCCAGCCCCAACGCTGGTCGGCTTGGCGAGCGGATCTGCGCGGAGGCGCCCAAGAATATTGCTGCCAGCATCCGACATGGTTCGCTCTTCGGACCGAGCTTACGCCACAACGCTGCCGGCAAATGGCATCCGGCCTGATCATCTATGCGCAATATTCGGGGATCCCTGGGAGGGCCTGCCGAGGATGCAGCAGGTCTGGCAAACGCCTAGAGCCAGACCCGGTAGTCGGATCGGTCAACGTGGCCGGGTCGGGCCATAACCCGTCATATGCGGAGCCTATCTCAGCCGTGGCACGCCTCCGACGCCATTACTTTCGCGACTGGCCGAAATAACTCAAATCGGGCGGTTGCTGATCCTTGTAGGCCGGCATCAGCTTCCCATTGGTCGCGTTAAGAACGTAGGCCTCGTCGCCGATCTTGACCCAAACGTTGTCCTCCGGGCAGGTCTCCAACAGCCACACCGGGTGAGGATCCTGCTTGCGGACGGCCTTCTGGACTTTGCCGTAGGGCCGCGTCATGGCGTGATCTATCACGGTGATCTCGTCATAGAGCGTGTTGCGGTCGAGCTTGTCGAGATAGAACCGCTCCTTGATGACGGTCTGGTTGTCCTCATGAAATGGAATGCCTGAAGCCTCATAAGCGCGTGGACCCCGCAGGTATCGGGTCTCCACTTCGAGCGTGGTGTATTTGCCGTCACCGTTCTCGTCGATCCACTTGCCGATCGAGTAACCCACAAGTGTGCGTTCGGCATCCGCAGGCCAATCGCGGCCGTCGGTATAGATCCGCCGATACACATCGTTGTTGTGGCTCATCAGGATGTAGGTCGTCTCTGGGGTGACGATAATCTCCATTGGATTATAAAGGTTCATCATCGCCGGCATGCCCTCCGGAATGCAGAAGGTCGATGGCCAATTGCCGGGCCGACCGGCGCGCTGGTCGGCCACACTGGCATCGAATACCTTTTGGTATTCCGGGGTGAGCGGGGGTGGGCCTCCAAGCTGGCGCCAGTTATTCGGGGGGCCGATGCGATCCCATTGGCCGCTGAAGTCAGGGTACTTGCTGAAATCAACCACCTGCGCGATCGCCGGGGGCGCCAGCAGTCCGGCTGCCAGCGCAACTGCCCATGTTGAGACTGGATAACCCATGGAATTCTCCGCAAGATCAGCCAACAGCCCGTGTTTGAAGGCTGCCGGCAATTGCCGGAAGGCTCCGGCGACACTGGTATTTTCGGCGCGACTTCGCGAACATCTGAAAACGTCCTGTTTCAATCAGGGCTGGTTATTAGGTTCGGCGCTCGGTGGCGCCGGGCTGGCCGCATGGATCCACCGCGGGTCAATCGCATCGCGGCGGGTACGCATTTTCGGCGTTGGACACCAGGCTGCGGATCTTGGCGGCCTCAACGCAACTGGCACCAATGCACGCCACGATCAGACCCTCCTGCAACGGCACTTGCGACGGACTGCACCGTTGTCGTGCCTCCTCCGCTGCTGGCCCCCGCTGACTTTACCGGCAAACCTCCGTCATGGCGAGGGACCCCTTTAAAAGTGCCCCCGGACAGCCCGGCGGCTGCGGCTAGCGGAACATTTCGCGGGAGGCTTGTTTCGCCCTATCGTGCGCCTGGTGCTCAAGTCACACGTTGCGGCAATGTCCGCTTTGGAGTTCTCGACGGTTCGGCGTAATCTGTGGCTGGACTGCTGGGAATTATGCGGCGCTTTTGCGGTTCTGCTGCTGCCTCGTGCATCAAGGAGCCGGGGCACGCTGCTCGGCGGGGCCGCGCACCCCATGCTGCCGAGAGCGCAACAGCACTCGCTTCATCCGGCTTCAAGTTACCGCCGCGCCTGCGATCGTGCCCCGATCTTGCCTTCGGAGCCCGCTAACAGCCGCGCGATGTTTTGACGATGCATCACCCATAGCAGCGCCGCGAGCGCTGCGAACAGCCATGCATCGCGCGTCTCGCCGAACGACCACAGCATCACCGGCGTCGCGGCGCTTGCGATCAGGGCGGAGAGCGAGGAGTAGCGGGTCACGGCAGCGACCACGAGCCAGATCGCGCAGAAGCCGAGCGCGACCGGCCAGGCAAAAGCGATCAACAGGCCGATGAACGTGGCGACGCCCTTGCCGCCCTTAAACTTGAGCCAGACGGGAAACAGGTGTCCGAGGAATGCGCCAATAGCTGCCGCGATCGCTGCCTCTGACCTGCCGAAATGGAAGGCGATGAGTACCGCCCCTGTGCCCTTCAGGACGTCGCATACGAGCGTCGCCGCGGCAAGGTCCTTTCGCCCGGTGCGCAAGACATTGGTGGCGCCGATATTGCCGGAACCGATCTCGCGGATGTCGCGCGTGCCCGCAAGCCAGGTGATCATGAGCCCGAACGGGATCGCGCCCGCCAAATAGCCGAACGCAAAGGCAATGGCCCAGGTGGGCAGGGCGGTCAGAACAGGCCCGAACTCACTCATGGCGTTTTCGTCCCGTCGCTGAGGTCGTGCAGTGCCGGTCTTCGAAGACGCGGGGAAATCGCACCCGGAGAGGGTTGCGGTAAGGGGGCCTTTCCGCAAGATCAATGTTGGGATTGAGAACCTGTGGAGAGACCACCACGGAGGTTTTGCGGACTATAATCCCACAAAACCAGTAACTCGGAGTGCTGGCCGCCATTGTCGCAATCTGCCGGTGCAGGGTCGAACGCGATCCAGGTTTCACAGAGGTCGGACCGGTGTCCCGCTGGGATCTCAAGAACGCCCGTCGAGACCGGCGAGTTCAACCCCAGGCCAAAGCCACGCGCAAAGCTGCTACTGGATCTCGGCGGGCCGCTGGCGTCGCGGCAAAGCGGCTCTTAGTCGGACCGAGCGTCTCGCGCGGTTCGAGACGAGCCGGGTGAGGACGGTTACGCTTACTCATCCGCTCCAAAAAGCGCGCTCCCGCAAAACTTATACGTATTCATACACCTTCATACACCGTGCGCCCTCCCACGATGGTGCGTGTCACCCGGCCCTGCAGCCGCGCCTCGTCAAACGGCGTATTCTTGCATTTCGATTTGAGGTCGGCGCGGTCGAGCACCCACGGCGCATCCGGATCGAAGACCACCACGTCGGCCGGGCTGCCGGGCCGCAGGCTGCCGCCCGGCAGGCCGAGCAGTGCCGCGGGTCGCGTCGACATCGCCCGCAACAACACAGGCAATGCGATGTCGCCGCTGTGGACGAGGCGCAGGCTCGCGGCCAGCATGGTCTCGATGCCGATGGCGCCAGGCGCGGCTTCCGCGAAGGGCAGACGCTTGGTTTCCACGTCCTGGGGATTGTGATCCGACATCACGGCATCGATCAGGCCAGATGCAACCGCCTCCACCAACGCGCCGCGGTCCGCCTCCGCACGCAGCGGCGGCGCGAGCTTGCAGAACGTGCGGTAGGAACCCACGTCAATCTCGTTTAAGGTCAGATGATTGATCGAGGCGGCGGCCGTCACCATGAGGCCGGTATCCTTGGCCCGCCGCAGCACTTCCAGTGAATCCTCGCAGGTGATCGAGGCCGCGTGATAGCGACCCCGCGCGAGCGCAACCAGGCGCAGGTCGCGCTCCAGTACCACGGTTTCGGCGGCTTTGGGCACGCCGACGAGGCCGAGCCGGGCGGCAAATTCGCCCTCATTCATGACGCCTTCGCCGACCAGATCCAGGTCTTCGGTGAAATGCACGATGAGCGCATCGAAATCGCGCGCATAGATGAGAGCGCGGCGCATCACCTGGGCGCTAGCAACGGTCTTGGCGCCGTCCGTGAAGGCGACCGCACCAGCAGCCTTCAACAGGCCTATCTCGGTCATTTCGCGGCCCTTGATGCCCTTGGTGAGCGCCGCCATGGGATGGACATGGACGATCGCGGTATCGCGAGCCCGGCGCAGCACGAAATCCACCATGGCGGGCTCGTCGATCGCCGGGCTCGTGTCCGGCTGCGACACTATGGTGGTAACGCCGCCGGCGGCCGCGGCCTGGCTCGCCGATGCGAAGGTTTCGCGATGTTCGGCACCCGGCTCGCCCACGAAGGCGCGCATGTCGATGAGACCCGGAGCCGCTACCTTGCCGCGGCAGTCGACCACCTCGGTGCCTTCCGGCACGCCGGCCGCCCCGATGCCGCGCTTGGCGTCGCGGACGACGCCGTCGGCAATCAAAAGATCGCCCTCCAGGTCGAGATCGCGGGATGGATCAATGATCCGGGCATTGGTGAGCAGGATCGGGCGGCGATCGGCGAACACGTCACGCATTCGGCAAGTTCCGCGACAGCGCCTCGAGCACGGCCATGCGCACCGCCACCCCCATCTCGACCTGCTCGCGGATCAACGACTGGCCGCCGTCGGCGACGCTGGAGTCAATCTCCACGCCGCGGTTCATCGGGCCGGGGTGCATCACCAACGCGTCGGGCCTGGCGAAGGCAAGCTTCTTCGCATCGAGGCCGAAATAGGCGAAATATTCCTGGCTGGAAGGCACCAGCGAACCGTTCATGCGCTCGCGCTGCAGGCGCAGCATCATTACGATGTCAGCGTTGTGCAGGCCTTGGCGCATATCGCGGCAGACCTCGACGCCGAAATTCTCGATACCGGGCGGCAACAGCGTCGAGGGGGCCACAACGCGCACGCGCGCGCCAAGCGAGTTGAGCAGAACGATATTGGAACGCGCCACCCGCGAATGCGCGATGTCGCCGCAGATCGCGATCGTCAGCGCCTCGATCGGTCCCTTGTTGCGGCGGATCGTGAGCGCATCAAGCAATGCCTGGGTCGGATGCTCGTGGGCACCGTCGCCAGCATTGATCACGGCGCAATCGACCTTGCGGGCAAGCAGCTCAACGGCGCCCGAGGCGTGATGGCGGACCACCAGAATGTCCGGACGCATGGCGTTGAGCGTGATCGCGGTGTCGATCAGCGTCTCGCCCTTGCGCATCGAGGACGAACCCACTGACATGTTCATGACATCGGCACCGAGCCGCTTGCCGGCCAGCTCGAACGAGGACTGCGTGCGGGTCGAGGCCTCGAAGAACAGGTTGACCTGGGTGCGGCCGCGCAACGACGCACGCTTCTTCTCGATCTGGCGATTGAGATCGACGAATTCCTCGGCGAGATCAAGCAATCCAACGATTTCGTCGGGCGAAAGCCCCTCGATCCCCAACAGATGGCGGTGGTGGAGAACGAACGTGGTTTTCGGGGAGATGTTCATTAAAGCGGCACCTATAGGAGCATTTGGCGCGGCCGGCAAGGGCACCTTCGAAACGATCCCCAGGGTTTGCGCCACGGTCGCGGACAGTGATCCCGCCGCTATCGCCGCGCGCCGTAGACCGTATCCCGTGAGGCCTTCCGGCCGGGCGCAGCGCCGCGCGTACGGGGATTGCGGATAGATAATAGTAGCGGTCGTGCCGCTGAATGCGGCGTAGCGGCGCCGCCTGACCGGCGCGGACCTGCATGAATGAGGCCCGCGGCGCCGCCGACAGTCGCAACCGCCGCATTGGCGGGCCCTGCCCTCTCCCGCAGGTCGCAAAGGTCGGGGCAGAGAGGTTTGGCCTTGATCAGCGCAGGCGCACAAGCCATATGCCGGTCTGCCACGCGAGACGGCGGAGCGAACCCGAGAACGCCTACGGCGTTCCGCGCTGCGGGAGAATGGGCCGAAGGCGCACACGATGGCTTTCCATCACGACACCCATACGCACGAGCATCACGTCGACGCCACGGCGGTTGCGGGGGCCGCCAAGGATCCGGTCTGCGGCATGGCGATTGATCCGCAGAAGACGCCGCACGCGGCGACCCATTCCGGAATAGACCATTTCTTCTGCTCCTCGGGCTGCCGCGCAAAGTTCGAAGCCGACCCTAGGCGCTACCTCGATGCCGGGAAATTGCGACCAGCACCGGCGCCCGCCGCAGCGATCTACACCTGCCCGATGCATCCGCAGATTCGCCAACCCGGTCCGGGGAGTTGCCCGATCTGCGGCATGGCGCTCGAACCGGAGATTGCGAGCGCGGACACCGCGCCGAGCCCGGAACGCATCGACATGGAACGGCGCCTGTGGATCGGCCTGGTGCTTGCCGTGCCGGTAGTGATCCTCGAAATGGGCGGGCATCTTGCCAATCTGCATGCCGCCGTCCCACCGGCGCTCTCAACGTGGATCCAGTTTGCGCTGGCGACGCCGGTCGTACTGTGGGCCGGCTGGCCCTTCTTCGTTCGTGCGGCGCAATCCCTGCGGTTGCGCAACCTCAATATGTTCACTCTGATCGCGATGGGGACCGGCGTCGCATGGCTCTACAGCGTGGCCGCAACGCTGGCGCCGTCGATGTTTCCGGCGGCATTTCGCGGCGCCGACGGCACGGTGGCGATCTATTTCGAGGCCGCCGCCGTGATAACGGTCCTGGTCCTGCTCGGACAGGTCCTCGAGCTGCGCGCGCGTGAACAGACCGGCAGCGCGATCCGGGCGCTCCTTGACCTTGCGCCCAAAACAGCGCGGCGCGTTCGCCCCGACGGCTCCGATGAGGATATCGGATTGGATGAAGTCGCCGCGGGCAATCGCCTGCGCGTGCGCCCGGGCGAGAAAGTGCCGGTCGATGGCGAACTCATCGAAGGCCGCGGCATTGTCGACGAATCGATGGTCACCGGCGAATCGATGCCGATAACCAAAGGCGCCGGCGCGCCATTGATCGGCGGTACTCTCAATCGGGACGGAAGCTTCGTGATGCGGGCCGACAAGGTTGGCAGCGAAACGCTGCTCGCCCGGATTGTCGAGATGGTGGCGCAGGCGCAGCGCAGCCGCGCGCCGATCCAGCGCCTCGCCGACCAGGTCTCAGGCTGGTTCGTGCCGTTGGTGATTGCGGTCGCGGTTATCGCCTTCGCGGCGTGGGCGACGTTTGGACCGGAGCCGCGTTTTGCCTTTGCTCTCCTCGCTGCGGTCTCGGTGCTGATCATCGCCTGCCCATGCGCGCTTGGCCTGGCAACGCCGATGTCTATCATGGTCGGGATCGGTCGCGGAGCCCGGGCCGGCGTGCTCATCAAGAACGCAGATGCGCTGGAGCGTTTCGAGAAGGTGGACACCCTGGTGGTCGACAAGACGGGCACGCTGACGGAAGGCAAGCCGAGGGTCGTCGCGGTAAAGCCCGTGGCCCTGTGGAGCGAGGACGCGCTGTTGCGGCTCATCGCGAGCGTAGAGCGAGCCAGTGAACATCCGCTCGCGGCCGCGATCGTGGCGCAGGCGCAGGCGCGCGCGCTCAAGCTCGCCGAAGCCGCCGATTTCGGCGCTTTTGCCGGCAGGGGCGCGGTCGGGACCGTCGAGGGCCAGCGCGTCGTCATCGGCAACGCCCCTATGATGGACGAGGCCGGTATCGACATCATGGCGCTCAAGGCCGACGCCGAAGAGCTTCGCCGCAAGGGCGCGACCGCGCTGTTTGCTGGCGTCGACCGAAGCGCCGCCGGCGTGATCGCCATTGCGGATCCCGTAAAGCCGACAACGCCAGATGCGGTCGCGGCCCTGCGCAAAGCCGGTGTGAGGATCGTTATGCTCACCGGCGACAACCGCTCGACGGCGGAGGCGGTCGCGCGCGAATTGGGGATTTCCGAGGTCGAGGCCGAAATCCTTCCCGCGGACAAGGCGCGCGTGGTTGAGAAGCTGCGCGGGCTCGGACGCATCGTCGCTATGGCGGGAGATGGCGTCAACGATGCGCCGGCGCTGGCGGCCGCTGATGTCGGTGTGGCGATGGGAACCGGCACTGACGTCGCGATCGAAAGCGCCGGCGTCACGTTGCTGAAGGGCGACCTCACGGGCCTCGTGCAAGCCCGCCGCCTGTCACAAGCGACCATGGGCAACATCAGGCAGAACCTGTTCTTCGCCTTTATCTACAACGTCGCCGGCGTGCCGATCGCGGCCGGCGTGCTTTACCCGATCACCGGCGTATTGCTGTCGCCCGTGATCGCCGCGCTCGCCATGTCGCTGTCATCGGTGAGCGTAATCACCAATGCGCTTCGGCTGCGGTTTGCGAGGCTCGCGCAAACGCAATGACCGTCCTCATGCCTGCGCGGCGGCGACCGAACCCGCCGTTGGCTGGTGCGAGTCAGACTTTGCTCTGGCGAGCGGGCGGGCGGCCCGCCGCGGCTGTAATCAACACGTCAACATCAGACTGCAGTCCGTCAACTCTCCCGAGCACGGTCCCGCAAGAACTTGACGCGGTTGAAAGGGTAATCACGGCCGCGACTGGTACGCGGAGGCGATCGACACGCATGGCCGGACCTCGACAATCGCTTGGATCATAGCGTGGTGCGCCACGGCGATGTAGCGAAGCGGGAACGGTTGCCGCGGCGCGAGTGTGAGCCGCCAAACCGGCTCTCGCCTTTTGCCGAGCACCAAATCTGCGTGCCCGCCAATACCGGCACGGTTTGTGATCTTGCCGGAGCGGCTCTCATGCCCGCGAACCCGCTGCCGGGCGGTTGCGCCGACCCGCGCAATTCGACCGAGCCGGTCTCACAGTATATCGAGCATGCATGTATACGGTGCCACAATATCGTGACCGCTACTGGTGTGGCGAGTAAATCCGCGAAGAGGTAGCGCCTCGCATGAGGGTCCTACGTCGATGATAGGCCGCTTCGGATCGGCTCCTTGTGGCGGGACGTGCACCGCGAATCGCTCCGCGGATAGGCCTAAGGCACCCGTGCGCCCGAATCTAAGGGGTGCCCGATGGTCGGCCCTTTGCCAGGGACGGCGTGCGCCTTGCAACCATCAGGGTCGTGGCGACCGCAAGGGCCGCTCGTACATCCGGAAAGTTGGAATGGCCGTTAGATTGCGGCGCATGGCCAAATGTCATAGATTTGTAGGTAGGAAAATCGCACAAATCCGGGAGACTCGAGCATGGGCAAGAAACTCGTTTTGGAAACAACCGCGCCGTTCCAGGGGCTTGCCGAGCTTGTCGCCTACGACGAGGGCCTCTTCGAGAAGGAGGGGCTCACGATCGAGTGGGCGGATCGCGAGAAGGATGTCGACAAAACCGCGCAGCTGCATATTACCAGCCACAAGGGCGTGAACCCGTTCTCCAGCCACGGCAAGCTGCTCGAGGAAGGCAAGGCCGACCTCTACAACGCCTGCGAGTGGGGCAATTACTCCCGTGTCGGCCACACCGGCGTGGGCAGCCGGCAGATTGGCCGCCGTTCGATTGTGACCTTTGCGGCCCTCGTGGTCAGAGGCGATTCGCCGGTCCAAACCCCTCAGCAACTTGCCAACCGGCAGATCGGTGTACCGTTCTTCTTCGGCACGCATTATCTGACCTTGCAGATGCTGGAGGGCTTCATTCCCCGCGATCAGATCAAACTCGGCCGCGTACCGAACGGCTCACGTTACCGCTTCAACCTGCTCATGAACGGCGAGGTCGAAGCGACGACACTGACCGAGCCTTATGTCTCGCTCGCGGAAAAGAAAGGCTGCCGCCTCCTCGTCTCGGCCTTCCATCACGGCACCGAGGTGGCGTCGGATCGGGTCGATGCGGAGACCTACGGCGCGTTCAACCGCGCGGTGCGGGAGGCGGTACGCCGCATCAACGCGAGCAAGCGCGCGTATCTGCACTACTTCATCGATTACCACAAGAACGATTCCGAGATCGCCAAGCTCACTATCGACGATCTGCGCGAGGGTCGCGTCTATGTGGTCGATCCGGCCCCGATCCCGAGCGATGAGCTGCAGCGCACCTTCGACTGGATGAAAAGCTGGGGATTCCTCGAGGACATCTCCGATGCCAAGCAACTCATCGATATGGACGTGCAGGTGCGCGGACACGAGAAGGCCGATCACGCAGCAGTGGCTTAGAGCGGATTGAATTGCGCCCATGGGTGGGCACCCTTTGCTTTGCCCACCCGGCGGCTTCGTGCGCCTTGGTAAAATGGGATTAACGGTGCCAATATTTCGAGCGCGATCGCCTTTGGTGAGCGAACGCCAGGCGAAGCCGCGATAGATTTCATTCCGATTCCACCGGACGAGCCCGTCCCGGAAATCAACTGCCGCCGGGCTTCTACTTTCTCCGGCAAGGTCGCCCTTGTCTCGTCCCAAAAAATGCAGTTCAGCGAATGCCGTAGCTGGCAAATTCCTCGGCGATATTGGCCTGGATCGATTTTGCCTTGGCAATATCGAGATTGCCGCCGGCGACATTGTCGGCCTTGATCTTGGCCAGGCCGCGGCCATAGAGCGAGTTCGCCCGTTTGGGATCGATCCGCAGCGCGGCGTCATAGTCGGCAACGGCCTTGGCCGGCTGCCCGGATTTCAGGTTGACCATCGCGCGGCTATCGAACGCGTCCGCATAGCTCGGGTGAAGCTGCAGGGCCGCGTTGCAATCGCTGAGCGCGGATTGAAGATCACCAATTATGGCGCGCGCCCAGCAGCGATTGTTGAAGGCCTCGGCATCGAGCGGTCGCAGTCTGATTACATCGTCGAAGTCCTTGATTGCCGAGCTGTAATGGCCGTGAAGCGCCAGCAAACGCCCGCGTCTGTCGACGGCTGCAATGTCGCTGGGATTAGCCGAGATTGCGCGATCAAGCTCGGCGATGGCCGGATCTGCCAGCGGTTCCGCACGGGCAAGATTTGTCTCGCCCGGCAGTCGGATAGGCGCAGTGCCGCGCGCAGCGGGCGCAGGAGGCGGCGGTAACGCAGGCTGGGTTGCTGAAAACGCATCATCACCCGCCGGCCTCGCGTCTGCGGGCGGATTTCCCGGCGCTTTGGGCTCCACGGCTGCAATCCGACCGGATTCCGGCTTCGTCAAATTCGCCGAGGCCGCGGCTTTCGCCTCATTCGCCGGGACTGCGGGCTGCGTGGCTAAAGGCGAAGTCGATTCCGCCGGACGCGCGGCAAGGGGGGCCGAAATCGCCGCAAGGCGCTTTGCATTCTCCTCGGCGGCGCGGGTCGACAGCCAGTCGACGAGCGCGGCGATGTCCAGCGTGCGCCGTGGCGAATCAATCGGCCCTTGGAGGCTGAGCGCGATTTGTGGCCGGTGGATATCCCCGCTGCCGATGCCGGCAGCCCCGAGCAGAGTGAGCGTCGCGTTAAGTGTGTCGTTGACCAGATCGTAACGCGCCGAAACTGTCAAATCGGCCCCCTGAGCGCGCAGCATCAAAGCGGTGAGGCTCGCCTTGCCCGCCGCTGCCGTGATCGCGCCGTCGCCCTCAACGGAAAGCGTTCCTGCCGCGAGCGCCGCCTCAATGCTCTGCCTGACCCGCGTCACCTCGATTGGCAAGCCTTGGTCAACGCTGCGGATGACCGCATCGAATGCAGAAGGATCGAGCCGCGCAAACTTGCCGTCTTCGATACTAAAGAAGCCCTTGCCCTGCAGGGATCCGATGACGGCGACTGGGCTTCGCCCGCGGCCCTCGACCTCAGCATCGAGATTCAACCTGCCGGCCACCGGCCGGCTATCAGCGCGCAACAGCGCACTCATGTCAGCCTTCGTCAGCCTGATACGACTGCGCACGCGCAGCTCATCTCCATCACGTTCGAACGCTAGCCGTCCGGAAACCTGGCCGCCCGCTATGTCGGCCCCGAAAGCATCCAAGGCGATCTCCGAGGGAGTAAAACTCAGCACACCATGGAGATTCTCGGCAACCAGGTGGGGCGGCAACGTGGCCCGCATCGATGTTATCGCGATTCGTCCCCTAACCTGACCGAAAACCCCGTCGGCAAATGGATCAGCCGGCCATGGCACCCCGTCGCTGGCGCGCTTCGCCCGCATGCCGACTGCCGCGGCGATCGCGGCGGGAACGTCCACGACGCCAAGCTTTATGTCGCCGTCGAGGCTCATGGTTGGCGACAGACCGATAATGAGGCGGCCTCCGATGTCGCTCCCGGCGACCTTGCCAGTTATTTGATCGAGCGCGACGGCACCGTCGGCATAGTTCAGGCGGGCGGTCGAATTGGTCGGCAGTGAGCCGGCAGGGACCCGCACATTCGCCTGCGCAATAGAAACGCGGAGACTGGCGGTTGGCGTCTGGCTTGGCGCCGCCTGGACTGACCCGTTGAGCGACACACTCAGGCCACCCGCCATTGCCTGCGCTGCGACAGTCATGCCATCGCCGAGGCGTCCTGAAGCCTTGAAGTCGAGCCGCCCGGCGCGCTCATCGACGCTCACCAGTCGATCCAGTCCGACTGCCTCGACCAAGGCGCGGCCGTCGCCGGCCTCGATATGGCCGGCCACAACGACCTTGCCCGCTGCGGGCTGCACCAACGTGGCGAGCAACGAGCCACTGGCCGGTGCTTCGGCGACGCCCTGCAGGTCAAACGCAAACGCGTCCGCGTTGCCGCCGATCTTGAAACTCAAGCCGGCAGGGATCCCCGCCTCGCTGGCAGCCAGAGCGTCGTTGGCAAGCGAGCCCCGCAGCCGGGCAGGGAGCAAGCGGGACGGCGTGCGGCGGAGTGCGGCGGCGGCCGGAGCATTAAACGTCTCCACCAGTGCGGCCACGCCGTCCGGTGCGCGCACATCGAGATCAAGCGTGATCGCGCCGCGCGGCGCTAGCGTACGCAGGTCGATCGCGCCGGTCGCCGCGATGCGCGCCCCGCCGAAATCGTCGACGGCCAGCCGTTCGACGGTTAGCGACTGCTCGTCGAACTGCAAACGCATGTCCGCACCCTTGGCCTCGATGCCGGCGACGCGCGCGCGCGCAACATTGAGGGAGAGCAATCCTTCATGCGGGAACGCAAGGGTGGTGTTGCCGGTGATGTGCTGGATGAGCGCATAGGCACGGTTAAGGTCAATCTCGGACGCGCTAAGGATGGCCGATATCCGCCCGGAGTGGTCTGCGGTCGGCGCGAGATAGGCAAAATTGCCCTCCAGCGCGTCGCGGTCGAGCATCGCCTTAAAGCGATCGAATACGACGCCTCCCGGGTTCAGACGCATATCACCCTCGGCGCGGAACGGTCCGGCGAATGCGTCCCCGTCGCTGCCGGCCGTCAGCCACGACACGAGCGCGCGCGAGTCTCTCGTTTCGATACTGCCCCGGCCGCCAAACGAAGCGCTGCTCGCAGCGAGGTCGAGATGACCGCGCAAGTTGAGCTGCGTCCCGCCCGGCGCGCGTAATTCGAGCGAATCCAGATCCCATGCACTTCCCTCGCCGCGCAGATTGGCGCGCACGTATTGCAGCGGCGCTTCGGCAAGAGTCACCGCCTCCGCGCTGAGGCTAAGAGTCATGCGGAGCGACGGCAGCACGGCTAAACCGAAATTGTCAGCCAGGGCGCGCAGTGCGACCAGCGGCTGGCGCCGCACGGTCGCCGGCAGGTCGAGCACGCGATCGAGATCGATCCTGGTCACCGCGAGCGTGGCATCCAGTTCGGGCTGCGCCCGAAAGGTCAGGTTGGCGTGGCCGCGGAGTTGGACGGCCCGGTCCTCCGACCCGTATTGGAGAGCGATCCCCTCGAGCATCGCCGCCAACCAATCGCCCCGTATTTTCGCGCTGACGCGCCATGGCTCGTTGAAGCTTTGCGCGGAGCGTCCAGCGGCGTGCGACCACTGCAGGGTGCCCGCGAAATGCGGAATGCCATTCTCGATCCAGATCGAACTGTCCACGTCGCCGATGCGGGCGTGATCGACGGTGTCGACGAGGAGCCGCACTTTGACGGCGCCGTCCGCGGTTGGACGATCCGCCGCAAGGCGAAAGAGGTAGATATCACCATCGACTGCGACAGTGCCTTCGCCCTTGCCGGGACCGAGGAGGGAACGTGCGTCGCCACTGAATCCCAATCTGTCGAGCAGGAAGGAACGGCCCGATCCGCTGGCCAGAACGATCCGCCCCTTGTCGATGCTAAGATGGGCAATCGATACCGCCTCCGGATCGAAGGCGAAGACGCCCTCCCTACCCTCCCCTGCCTGCGGGGAAGAGGCAAGGGGTTGCTCAGAGCCGCCAAGTCGAACCGAGATCTCGGGCGCGTCGAGGGCTACGTCAGAGGCCACAAACTGGCCGCGCATGAGCGCCCCCAACGCGAGTTCGATTCGCAGCGCCTCGGCCCGAATTCTGGCTGAATCCTCGGGGCGGCCCAGCGCGATCTCGCGCAATGTCAACGTCGGCGTCGGCAGGAGGCGCACATCGATCGGGCCGCCGATTCGTACATTCAATCGGGTGAGACGAAAAATCTCGGTCTCGACGGTGTTGCGATAGCGTCCCCAATCGACGAACAGGGGGCCGACCAACGCCGTCACCAGCACCAGGATCAGTGCAATCGCGGCCCCGAGCAACGCCCTCTGCATTGCGCTACCTCCGATCGACCCGAGCACGGCGGAAGGTGAAAATCTCGAGCGTCATAATCAAGCACAAATTGCCAATCGTGTCTGCGGCGGAGACGCCGGAATGGCACCTTGACGCAAGATCGTGGGTGCGGTGTCGCTTCAAGGGAGGGGCCTCGGGCAAAGCCGTAAGGGCTGAACCCTAGGAGTTCGGCGCGCGACTAAGGGAGCGTCGGCTGCACGGTGGCCGCGCCACCCCGGCGGTAGGATCGTGATAAAGCCTAAGGGTGGCTTTCGGTCGGGTTGACGAGCACGCAGCGGGCCTTTCCCTGCTTCGCCTCCCACCCCCGTCCGCAGGGAAGGATCGGGTGGGGGAGGAGAATAATCAGGCGGCCGGGACGAGCCCAGCCATGATCGAAAGAAAGAGCGCGGGTATGCTAGCGTGACCTAAATTCGGTGTGGGGCAGATCAATCGGCATGGCCGTTCGCACCGCTCGCAAACGGCATTTCGATCCGCGGCCATGCCGGAAATGCCGAGGATGGACGGAGAGACGCCATGACGCAAGCGCTTAAGATGTCCAAGCGCCCCGCTATTCTGGCGGCGGCTATGTTACCTATGTTCTTCACCGGGTATGGCCCCGCCTTCGCCGCGGAGCCGCTCACAGAGGAGCAGATCATCAACGCCCTGACGCCTGCAAAGACCCGCAGCCTCACCTTGACGCCCGCCGAGAACGCCGCGGCGCAGGAGACGCAGCTCCCCGATTCTATGAGAAATCGGCCTGCTCATTCGCTTACGCCCGACGAGCGCGAGCAAATCGCCGCCCTTGCCGCGGCCCGGCCGAGCATCGACATCACGATTAACTTCGACTTCCGGTCTGCCAAGATCAGCCGGGCCGCCGCGACCGCGGTCGATACGCTCGGCAAAGCGCTTTCAAATCCCGACTTGAAGGGATCGACGTTCGTTCTCGCCGGGCATACCGACGGCAAGGGTAGCTTACCCTACAACCAGGAGCTCTCGGAGAAACGCGTGGACACGGTCAGGCACTACCTCGTCACTCATTTCAAGCTGCCGCCGGCAAGCCTCGTGGCCGTTGGTTATGGGAAGACCAAACTCAAGAACGAAGGTGATCCGTTCGGTCCGGAAAACCGCCGCGTGCAGGTCGTCAATATGTCGGACAACAACTGAACGTGCCGGCCTTGAAATCATGGGACAAAGAGTGAGCCTTTGAACTCACGCTTGCCAAAAGGTCAAAGCAATACGGATTCCGACGACCGATACGCAGATGGAAGCGATGTCGGAATTCGTGGCCCTACCAACGCGATATCCGCAAGAACAGCACGAAGATCGAGAGATACGGCTCGGTCCAACCGCCGATCGAATCTTCATCATCTAACTGTTCATACCTTTCTGGCTCTCCAACTGATCCTTCAACTCGATTGCGGCAGTGTAGGCTCGACAGCTCGTCGAACGGATTGGCAGAGCCCGTAAGGACTCCCGCCGTCGCACGAAGGCTTCGCGAGCGTTCTGCGAAAGTTTTGACAAATCCCCGTCCTGAGCTGGGGCCGCGATCCCGGCCGCGGCGAATTGCTGCCGGCGTCTCAGGTGCTTCCAGGTATTCGTCTTCGCCGACTTCAGAACCGCGCTCGACTGCTGACGCCCGCAACGCCACCGACAATCAAATCAGCGAGGTCGGCGAGGGATAGGCGTGGGGTGACCTTCAAAGGTCGGCAGTTACCTTACCGGCACGAGTGATCATCTGCGCCTTGCACTCCGCTTTGAGCATTGCCTCCTGGCACCTGCCGCTCCCTACCCTCCGCGGGCGCGCTGCAGAAGGTAAAACACCGCTTCGACAACGATGATCGCAAAGAGGCACACGCCCAACACGGCAATCATGGTAAAGGAAGCATTTGAAAAGGAGCGAAACGGCTCGATCCCGCCGGTCCGCAGCCCGTACAGCAAAAGTCCGATCAGCACGGCAACGGCTATCGTCTTCTGAAGTCTGGTCAACAGAGTTGCTTCGTTTTCCATTGTCCCCTCAATTACTTACTATTTCTTTTCGATTCCGTGTCTGAGCTGTGTCCGAGATCGCGGCAAGGGCCGACACGGTAACCTACGCTGGGGGATCCTCCTAGAAAACGCCCCTCCCCCGCCCTACCCCTTCGCTCCCTGGCGCCCTCCGCAACGCCGCGGCCGGGTCGAACCCGATGGCCTCGGCGATGTCGAGGAACTCGACCACCGTCACCCGATGAGAACATCTCGGCCCGCTGGCGCCGTTCCTCAGCAAACGACCTGGGAGCCCAACTGCCTCCAGCTCATTGCCCGTAGCCACGTTCCTGATGAGAGAACGCAGAGGACTAACAGCGGTTTGCGTGACACAATAGTCAATCAAGAAAGCCATCCCGCTCTCAGGCGAGTAACCAGTCCGCCAAAGTCGCGCGTTTGGCCCTCGTGGCGATGTGCCGGATCGGCTCGGCTTTTCTGCGCTGTTCTTTGTGGCCTCGGTGGGGACCACATCGGAAGTGAGGCGACTTTCTCTTCAGCCTCTCTCGCCAGACGTAGCCTTCTCAAGCGTTCCGTCTTCTCGCGAACAGCGCCTGCCTCGGCGTCGTAAGATGACCGGGCCTTTTCGTTGTTACTCTAAGCCGACACCAAAAAACCAACAATTGTCTACTCGCCGAGAGCTTTGCAAGCCTCCAGCCTATGTAGTCCCTCAACGAGGACAAATCGATCTCCGTCGCGGCGAACAAGGATCAGGGTTTCTTGCCCAATCTCCAACATGCTCTCGGCGATCTCCCGGACAGCCTCCGGTCTGAGTGTGGCCCTTCTTTTCACAGGGACATAGATTTTGGCGATCGCGAAGCTTTCGCGTTTGAGCATAGGCCTCATCTGTTCGGCCGTGATCCTGACGACCAGCACACAGAAGAATGTGGGCGACATGAAGATGCGACGAGCGCATCTGCACGCTCCCGCCGGCCAAACCAGTTCTTTGCATCCTTTCATCGCTTCTGGCGGAAGGCCGGTACGAGCCGCACCTAAACGGCATTGCGAGCGGCGGAAAGCGTGATGGCACGGCCTCAGAGCTTCAGCGGTCGGGGCCCTATTAAAAACTGTTTCGCGCTGGAGTTCTTTCCGTCCGCGCCGACGATCGATCTGAGGGACAAGGCGCCATCGCGCGCCAGCGCCCGGACTGGTGCCGCCGGTTTGACGCGGAGGTCTTTGCCGAGCGTTTCGGTGGGAGAGTCGCCGACGGACAGCCAGCGGTGACTCTGAAACAAGCGGGGTCACCGCGCATCGTTCCCCTACCAGAACTTGATGATGAAATGGGCAGCGATGTAGATGAGGGCACCCCAGAAGGCGAGGTTAACGACGGCGATCAAGGAGTTGAGGAGCCGGTCGGCGAGGAGGCGGTAGTCTCGTGGTGGACGGCTTCGGCTACGTTCATGCGCTTTCGCGATCTCCAGCAGGAGCGCCCTTACCCACACGGCCACGCAGAGCACCGGGAACATGTAAAGTATCACGAAACCGAACTGTCCAAAAGCACCCAGCAACGCCAGCAGGAACGCACCGCCCATCGTGACAACCGAGATAGGGAGCGCTTTCTTCATCATGGGAGTTGCCCAGTTGTGAGGCGCCAGCCGTAGTCGGCGCCGTTGTGTCAGTATCGCACGGCGATTCGGCGAGTCGCGACGGCGACGATCAGGAAGCCCACGGTTAACCACCACGTGCAATCGGCGACCCGAGCGCGCTGTTCAGGACGCACGCAAACGTCAGCTCGTGTAGGAAGACCGGACCGATGGATGGGCAGCGATGCAGGAGCCGACCTTTGCGGGGGCCCAGATCAGCGCGCCGCACTATGCGCATCGATGTCGACAGGTTGCCTCCTCCGCGATAGGAGTTTTCGCGCGATGCGCGGGTTGGGGAGGGAACGAACAATGCCCAACGCTTTTTCGCGTCGGGTCGGCGCGATGGATTTGTTCCGGATGAGCATTGCACGGGCAACGTTCGCCTGCATGCTCGCCCTCGGCGTGGCCGCACCCAAGATGGCCCTCGCCAAGGAAAATCCGCAGTGGCCGTCGCCAGGAGCTATGCCGTAGACCAGAGTGCGATCACCCGACTTTATATTAGGCCGCTTATGGTCCCATCAAGCGACCGCTGCAGAAGGCGGCCTGGGCACCCAGGCGATTGCCCGTCACCGCGGCGTCGGCAGCGGAACTCGTCCAACGCATCAAGGCGGCGTTGGTCAGGTAGACTTATAAGTCTACCTGACCGGGAATGCGTGTGCCGCCACGGAGCGGCGCGATGACGCCCACCCGAGCGGACCGCTCGTGCTATGAAATCTGATGAACCGCGTGGAGGTGTTAAGTGCAGCTTAAAGAGGAGATCGCCGCGGCGCGAGCAAAGCTGGCGTCGTCTGCGTTCTATCAGAAATTTGAGCAAATCGTTTTGCTCATCCTGTCCTGGCTCATCGCGATCGTCGTCGTGTTCGCGGTCTGGAATCTCACGCTGAAGATTTTCTTGATCCTGATCTCGGGGTCCTTCGATCCAACCGATTACGAGGTGTTCCAGACAATCTTCGGCATGATCTTCACCGTGATCATCGCACTCGAGTTCAAACGGTCGCTCGTGGTAGTGGCGGAGCGCCGTGATAGCGTGGTGCAGGTCCGTGCGGTAGTCCTGATCGCTCTCCTCGCAGTCATCAGAAAATTGCTGATCGTGGATCCGAACAGTACCGACGCACTGCACTTGTTTGCGCTCGCCGCGGCAATCTTGGCGCTCGGGGGCGTGTATTGGTTGGTACGGTACGGCGACCGCCGCGACCCTGTTTCCCAACGAAAGGAGTG
>JASHYD010001185.1 GCA_030043175.1 Xanthobacteraceae bacterium
GTCTTCATTTCCGAGATGCGCCCCTCGTGCAGCACCATGCCGCCGATCAGCTGCACGTCGAAGTGGCGTTGCCCGAGCGTGCGCTTGGCGGCCTCGCGCACCGTGGCGAAGGCCGGCACCAGGATATCGTTGAGCTCCTTGCCGTCCGCCAATTCTTTACGAAACGCCTCGGTGCGTGCGCGCAATGCTTCGTCGGACAGCTGCTCAAGTTCCTTCTCCAGGCCGTTGATGGCGTCGACGCGCGGACGATAGGCGCGAATGCGCCTGTCATTGGCAGTGCCGAATATTCTGCGGGCTACGGCGTCAAACATGCCGGAGTTCCTTTCTCGTCCGTCGGGGGCGTGCCGCCTAAACCTATGAACGCACGACCGGCAATCGACCTCAAGGCATTCGAATGACGGTGCTTTTCGCGTAATCAGGCCGCGATCGCGCGAATGCCCCGACGAGCTGACCGGCAGGCTTTGCAGAGATAGGAGGGGGTAGGAGTCTTGTCAATCGGGCGAGACCGTACGGTGTTGGCGGCGACGACGCCTCCATTAAGGCGTTTTTTGCGCTTATCCTCACACCTGTCGTGGCTCTCGCGGATTTGGTTCGGCGATTGACCGGGCGATCCAGCAAACGCCTAGGTGGAGGAGACTCACCTGTCAGGCTTCTGTTGAGCCCTCCAGCGGGCGATGGCGTTGGTCACGACCAGCCCAAGAAAACCAGAACTCCTGCTCCGCCAGCAGGGATCAGTTGCTAATTCGAGCCGATTGAGCGAGTGTCAGCCGCACTCTTTAGGCGTTGCTTGCGGCACCAACAATCAAGGATTCTCACATGGCTCCTCCGACCCGCTTCGTTCTGTCGATCATACCTACCGGGGCACCGCGCCGTTTGCCGGCCGCGTTGGCGGCCGGGTTCGCGGCCGGGTTCGCGGCCGTCATGGCGATGACTACGGTCGCATCTGCGCAGGCCCCGGGTTCCGATCCGGTCGTTGCCAAGGTCAACGGCGTTGAAATCCATCAAAGCGACCTCAACCTCGCGGAGGAGGATATCGGCCACGACATGCCGGCGAAGGACGAAGCCGGCAAGCGCGATTACCTCGTCAATTATCTCACCGACATGGTGCTGATCGCCAAAGCTGCGGAAGCAAAGAAAATCCCCGATGGCCCCGAATTCAAGCAGCGTCTCGCCTTTATGCGCAATAAGGCGCTGATGGAAACCGTGCTGGGCGAAGAATCCAAGGCCGCAGTGACCGAACCGGCCTTGCGCAAGATCTATGACGACGCCACAAAGACGATGAACCGCGAGCCGGAAGTGCACGCCCGCCACATCTTGTTCCGAGTCAACGATCCGAACGATCAGGCCGCCAGCAAGGTCGCCGAGGACAAGGTGAAACAGGTGATCGAGCGGATCAAAAAGGGCGAGGACTTTGGAACGCTTGCCATGGCGCTCACCGAAGATCCTTCCGGCAAGCAGGATGGCGGGGACCTCGGGTATTTTACCCGCGACCAGATGGTGCCCGAATTCTCGGAGGTTGCGTTCAATCTGGAGAAAGGCCAAGTGTCCGGGCCGGTCAAGACCGCGTTCGGCTGGCACGTCCTGAAGGTCGAAGACAAGCGGATGCGCGAGCCGCCGCCGTTCGACCAGGTTCGAGGCGAAATCGAACAGTTTGCATCCCGCAAAGCACAGGTTGATCTCGTCACCAAGCTGCGCGCCGACGCCAAGATCGAGCGCCTCGACAAGGCGGCTGAGCCGAAGAAATAGAGCGGCCGGGCGGACAAAAAGGCTTGCAACAAACCTCTGGGCGCCGCGGGCGCGCGCAACCCTTGTGGTCGCCCCGCGCCTGCGGGCGCCAGCAGGGCGACCGCAAGCGGTCGTCCTTAAACTCAAATCACGGGACTTCGGTCTCTTCAGATTGGCCGCGGCGACCGACCGACTCGCCTTTGACCATGTCGGCGGCCTTTTCCGCCATCATCAGAACCGCTGCGTTGAGGTGGCCGGAAACGAGGTCCGGCATCGCTGAGGCATCGACGACGCGCAAACGCTCAATGCCCCGAACCCGCATCTGAGGGTCCAGCACGGCGTCGGGGCCACGCCCCATCGGGCACGTCCCCGCCGGATGGTGCGCCGTGACGGCGGTTCTGCGGATGTAGGCGTCGATTTCACTGTCGGTTTTGCAGAGCGGGCCGGGCGCGATCTCGGCGCCCCGGAACCGGTCGAGCGGTCGCTGATAGGCGATATGGCGGGCGAGCCTGAAGCCCTCGCGCAACTTCGGCAGATCGCTGGGAGCGGAAAAGAAGTTGTAGAGGATCCGCATCGGCTCCCGCCCATCCGTCGAGCGGAGCAGAATTGCACCGCGGCTGTGCGGATGCAGCAAGGCCGGCCGGATTGCAAAGCCGTCCGGGCGCGGCGGACGGAGCACCGGAAACCATAGATGCGCGTCGGTTGCGGCGCCACGAAACATAAACTCGATGTCCGGCACCGCGATGTCGGGGCAGGTCTTGATGAACGCGTGCAACCCACCCGGTACAACCGTCCCGGGTCCCGTGCCGAACAGCCACGCCTGGACCATGCCGAGCGCCATGCGGTCAAACCTCATCTGGCGATGGAACGGACCAGACTGCAAACGCGCGAAAGAGAGAAATACGGCGAGGTGGTCCTGGAGATTGCGCCCGACCGGCAGATCGACCACCGGCTCGATCCCGACCGCGCCCAGATGCGCGGCAGGCCCGATGCCGGACAGCATGAGAATTTGCGGCGTGTTGAAGGCGCCGCCCGCGAGGACCACCTCGCGCGCAGCCTCGACCCGATGCACGTGACCGCCGTTGACGTATTCGACTCCAACTGCGGTCGTGGCGCGCAGGATCACGCGGGTCACCAGGATTCGGGTCCGCACGGTCAGATTGGGTCGTCGCGCCGCAGGCTTGAGAAACGCGGTCGCGGCCGACGAGCGGCGGCCGTTTCGAATCGTGTACTGGCTGCGACCGAACCCTTCCTGAGACGCCGCGTTGTAGTCCGGCGTGTGCGGGATGCCTGCGGCTTTGGCGGCCTCAAACCAGGCCGGATAAAGAGGGTCGGTGGTCTTGGCGAACTCGGTTCCGAGCGGGCCGGTGCCGCCGCGCCATGCGTTGGCGCCGGCCGCGAAGGTTTCGCAGCGTTTGAAATAGGGCAGCACGTCCGCATAGGACCAGCCGGTTGCCCCCTTTTGCGCCCAGCGATCAAAATCACCCGGATGTCCGCGCGTATAGGCCATCACGTTGATCGAAGACGATCCCCCCACCACCTTGCCGCGGCTCGCCTCGATCGTGCGGCCATCGAGGTTGGGCTCCGGCTCGGTCACGAAACCCCAATCGAACATGCGTCGCTCATGGAGCTTGCCCATGCCGAGCGGAACGTGAATGTAGGGATGCCAGTCGCTCCCGCCGGCCTCAAGCAGGAGGATCTGCGCGCCGGCATCCTCGGAGAGCCGGTTGGCCAGCACGCAGCCTGCCGACCCGGCGCCGACGATGATGTAGTCATAGGTCTTGATGCGCATAGGCTGTGGCTGCGTAGGGGCGGATTTGCCATCCACAACAGGGCCAGGCGTGGGGTCGTCCCGACCTGACGCCGTGCGGGTGGACCGATCGACCAATCAGGCTTCGCGAGCGCCTCAATACGGACGAAGCGTTCCCTTCACGGTCGTGCGCCACAGCAGACGGCGCTGATCGGACGGGAAATCATCGCGCGCGTGGGCCGAGCAGCGGTTGTCCCAGACCAGAAGATCGCCGACCCGCCAGCGGTGGCGATAGACGAATTGCGGACGCTCGCAGTGGTCGAACACCGCATTGAGGAGTTCATCGCTTTCCTCCTGCGCCATGTCGAGGATCTTCACGGTCATGAGGCGGTCGACATAGATGGCCTTGCGGCCCGTTTCGTCGTGGGTACGAAACACCGGATGCACGGCCTCGCTGAAGGCCTCGACGGCGTTTTTGACATCGCCGCGAATCGTGGCGCCGTAGTTGTAATGATTGAGGGCCTTGCGATCTTCAAGGCGTTGCCGGACCGCCGGATCGAGGGTGTCGGAGGCCGCGTAGCCGCTGGCGAACAGCGTGTCGCCCCCATGGCTCGGGATCTCCACCGCATAGAGCAGCGTGCCGTTGTGGGGCAGTTCGGCGTGGATCATGTCGTGATGAAAATGCATTTCTCCGTCCGGCAGCGCACCAATGGTCTCGCCGTTCTCTCTGATATTCGATATCAGCATGATATTGGGCAACAGCTTCGCGTATCCTTTGGGGAAGTATTTCGGCGGTCGCGACAACGGTCCGATCTCGCCAAAATGGCTGGTCACCCTGATGAGATCCTCCTGGGTGAACCGCTGGTCGCGAAACACCAGGACCAGGTGATCGAGCCAGGCCTGCCGGATGTCCCGGACAGTCTCATCATCGAGCCTGTCGCGCAGGTCGATGCCGCGGATTTCGGCACCTATGTGCTGCGTTAGCGCAACAACCTCGACTTTGGTCCGTGTCTTTGCCTCCATCGCTTCCTCCCTGGCACATCCGCAGAAGCGGCGGCGCGGCGATGCCTTATAAGGCTTTCACAAGCCAGCGGTCGGTGCAAGGTCTGACCAGGCGCTCGTTCGAGCCTGTCGGACGCGATGAGCATCGACCAACGTCAGAGCGTCGGACCGCGCGCCAGCGCCGCCCCGACAGTGCCGGCGTCAGGGGCGACGTGGTCGCCCGGTTGCGGGTGGATGGGGCGGGCGGCTTAAC
>JASHYD010001186.1 GCA_030043175.1 Xanthobacteraceae bacterium
CATGGCCTGGGCGAGGTCTTCGATGGTCTCGATATTAGGATGCCAGGTAACGCACCTCGTTAGGCTCGAGTTGGCCGCTCCTATTCAGTTGTTCGGCCGCTTCGAGCTCCGCCTCCGCTTTGAACCGGGTCACGGATATATTCAACATCACGCCGGCCGTGCGCGGGAAAGAACTTCCAATACCGCGCGCACACACACCCAGTATGGCGATGAGTGAGGTCGCCGCACATCGGCGGGCACTCGAACAAGGGGGCGCCGCCCAGCATTCTAGTCGACGCATCCCATCAGGTCCTGCACCTCTCTGAAAACGCCGGCCGATACACTCAGCCGACAGCTGGCCCTTTGACTGGGGACATCGTGGATCTCGTGCGGCCCGAGTTCCGAGCTGAATTGCGGGCGGCGCTGCATCGCGCCTTCGACCAGCACCAACCTACTTTGAGCTTGCCCATTCTGGTCACCTTCAACGGCGCGCCGCATCGCGTTGACATTCAGGTGAAGCCCGTATCGCCGGAGGAGGGCGCAGAGGGGACCGCACTGGTGCTGTTCATCGAAGGGGAAGCGGTCGATTCGAGCCTCGTCTCGCGGAATGTGCAGCAGGCGACAGACGAGAGCGTGCGCCGGCTCACCGAGGAATTGGAATTGACCCAAGCGCGTATGGGCACATTGCGCGAGGAATCGGCTGCCGCCAACGAGGAGTTGCGCGCCGCCAACGAAGAGCTGCAGTCGATCAACGAAGAATATCGGTCGACGTCGGAGGAACTCGAAACCAGCAAGGAGGAGCTGCAATCAATTAACGAGGAGCTGACGACGGTCAACACTGAGCTCAAACAGAGACTCGAAGCAGTCTCTCGCGCCAACAGCGACCTTGAGAATTTGATGGCGGTCACCGAGGTCGGCACATTATTTCTCGACACCGGTCTGCGTATCAGGCGGTTCAGCTGCGCGTTTCTCGCGCAACGCCTCAGCCTCCTGTGCAATAGCGCGTTGCATCGATTGCCCATGCTGCCGTATACGCACACCCTGAAAACCGCTGTAGTAAGCACCAACGGTATCTTCATTGGTCGGAGCAATGCGCCACCGCGACTGCAAAAACTGAGACTGAAGTCCTGCATGGATGGGTCAAGGCTGAACAAGCACGATCATTGACGTGCGGCCGACGCACTGGCGGGAATGGGCGAACAGAAATTAGCCATCGCTCTCTTTGGGAGGGTCGATCAGCTTGGCCAGTTTGCCCTCTTCTTCCGCCAACAGTTGAGCAACCGACCTGCGTTTGACGGCATCGGTCTCGGATTTCAGCAGTTCCCGGTAGTGCTCGATATTCAGCTCAATAATCCTGCGCGCCGACGGGGTCATGCCGCGAAATTCCAGCCTTTTTTAGTAGTGTAGCATGGATGATTGGAGCTACATAGGCCGGCGGGCTTGTCGGTTTGATCATGATCAAACTTCTCGCTACTTTTCTTTGCGACTTCAAAAGCAACTCGCTCTGCTCCCGGTGCTGCGAGGCCCGGGGCTCGAAGCCATGCTTATTACCCATTGAGGTAAATCCATGATGGACTGGCAGCCGATCGCGTCCGCGCCATTTGACCGGGACATTCAGGTGAGCGTGATCGAGAAGGGGGAGGTGCACGCGCTCATCGTTCCGTGTCGGCGGACGCAGAACGGATGGTTACGTGCCTCAACCCGCGAGCAATTATTTATCGAACCGACCCATTGGCGCGAGTGGCCTGCGGACTGATCTTGGAGTTTCCTTCCAAGAGGAAGTCCGCGACCTTGACTTCCTCTTCAGCCAACAGACTTACTAATCGGAGGCCAATAGATACCAGAGAGGCGCGAGATGCCAGTCAAACGCGTAGCCGGCGTTCAGGGACCCGCCATTCGCGCCATCGATCCGTGGGTCCCGGGAGATCTCGGGCGCCGACGAACGCGTCAGTTGCTCAGCGACCGCGAACGTGCCCGGCTGGCTGTCATCTCGTCCGTCCTGCGGTTCAAGAAGGGTGCCGAAATTTACCGCGAGGGAGACAACGCCGATGCGATCTTCAACATCATCAGCGGCGTAGTCAAAGTTTACACGCAAGGTCCCGGCAACGGCGAGCTGGTTCGTGCATTCCTGTTTTCGAAGGACCTATTTGGGCTCGCGCAAGAGGGTCGTTACGTAAGTTCAACAAAGGCGGTAACGCCAGTCACGGCCTATCGCATCCCCATCGCGGCGCTGCGGAGCCAATTCTCAGCAGACGCAGCCCTGGAGTTTCACGTCATCGCCAAGCTGTGCCATGAGCTGAGGCAAGCTCAGCGCCATGCGTTTGTGCTGGCGAGCAAGCACACGGTCGCGAAGCTGACATTGTTCCTTCAGATGATGGAGGAGCTCGAACTCGCCAGGGGTAAGCCGGTGAAGGAGATATACCTTCCCATGTTGCGCTCCGACATCGCCGAATATGTCGGCACCTCGCTCGCCGCCATAAGCAGGGCATTCCGAACCCTCACGACGCGAGGCGTCCTTCAAGTACGAGACCGACAACATGTGAAGATCATCGACCAGAGCGCGTTCGAGAAACTAACCAGCGATCGGCAAGAGACGCCGCATTAAGAACGTCTCCTCCGGCTCATTTTGAGACCAAATCTGACGCCGCTCCCTTGCCCGTCGATCGGTCCGGTACTCCTCCCTGAGGAGACGTTCTGCACCTTGCGTTCGTCCTGGACGGCGCTACCGCGAAGTCGCTGTCACCACGGCGCAAGGAATACGTGAGCGGCGTCCGCCGATAGGACACCGGCAGCGCAAGATACACCTCACGGTTCACGCAGTCACGCACCTTTGCGGCCCGAGGCGCCAGCGATGCGGCCATTTGTGGCTCGCGCCATCGGCTTCATGGCCAGCACCGTCAATCTTCTCGATGGGGGCAGCCTTATCCGCCCCGACCTCGCCCAGCCAGACGGCTTTGCTCCCGGAATTTCGTTAACCATTACTGAGCCGGCGAATCAGGCGGTGAGAGCGGACCATGGTTAAGCATAGACTCGCTTTTGTTTGCGTTTGATAGTGCCAAAGAGAAGCATGCAGTGGCAATCGCCGACGACGGTCGCGATGGCGAAGTGCGCTATTTGGGTGAAATCGACAATTCGCCTGACGCCGTCAGGAAGCTGGTGGCAAAGCTAAGTCGGCAGTATGAGCGCCTGCATTTTTGCTATGAGGCTGGATCGACCGGGTATGGGCTGCATCGACAACTGACCGATCTGGGCCACGTCTGCGATGTCGTTGCGCCGACGGCGAGCAATCGCCGTGGTCGCAACAGGGGTCTTCTTGCCATTGGCAATGAGCCGACGTTAGTGGGCGCACAGCCGGACCTGTGTTTTCCAGGCAATGCTGCGGATGCTGAGGGGGAGGTCCTTGAGCCGACCCTGCAAGGTTTCGCTGACCCGTGCCGGAAACCGGTAAGTCGGAAGCAAACTTTGTGGCTAGGGAGGGTGGTTTGTTGCCCGGCCGTCGTTAACAACGGACATAAGAGTCCTTCAACCGGCTGAAGGGCTCCGTCCCTCCGTGGAGCAGCACAGTAGAACCAGTGAGGCACACTGGCGCTGGCCTTACGCGGCAAATGCTGGCCCCAGCGGGGGCGTTTCCGATCCGCTGTGAAATCATCAAGGTCAGAAAAGCGATGCTAAGACAAACTCTAAAGCGAGGACTCGAGTACGCTTGCAGCCGTGCAGGTCAGGCGCCAGGTCAGGCCGGAGGGCGCGTAATCGAGGTCGACCGCACCATCTACGCTGTACTCCGTCATTGCTTCCATAACTATGGTGCCGAACCCGCGTTGCTTCGGCGGAGAGACGGGCGGCCCCTCGCTCTCCGTCCAGCTAATGGTGAGCATCTCGTTGTCGCTGCCCCAGCAGACATCGACGCGACCGGAATCTACTGAAAGCGCCCCATACTTCCCAGCATTAGTGGCAAGCTCGTGAAGGGCGAGCCCGATGGCTTGCGCAGACTCCGGTTTCAGACGC
>JASHYD010000124.1 GCA_030043175.1 Xanthobacteraceae bacterium
GAACAACCATTCGGACATCAAGCTACCGAAGGTTTGCCGGCGCTGCCCAAGCGGCCCAAGGGCTTGGCAATCGAGGGCGAAACCGTTCGCAAGCCGTCGATCTTCAGATAGCGCGCGGCGAAGTCGGCGCGCTCGCCAAAACCTTCGGACTCGCGAACGCCACCCGTTTCATCAATCTCCAGGACTTCGTGTCGAGAACACAGCGAGAGTCGGGGTTCGCGGCAGCGGCGGTTGGCGCTGAAGTCGATCTTCAGGTGCCGGTCTTTGATTTCGCGAAGTGCGTGTGCCCGAGGCCGAGACATACAGCGAAGACGTGAACCGGCTGACGAAAAAAGCAGTCAACGGCAAGACGCCGCCGCGCCTTGGTCAGGTAAAATCACAATAAAGGCATAAACCAATCAAGAAATTCGGAATGGACAATAAGTGGCGCTGAGATAGCGACCGCCGCAGCAGCCCACCTGTGCATCACTTGAACGACGTCGGCAAGGCGATGATCAGCCAGTCCATCCATTGGGCAATTTAAAATACCCATAGGGGGTATAATACGCGACATGGATGACGACATACCGCAAATTTCATTAATAAACTCAATTAATCGAGATCGAGGCAGTATCCGTTTTTTAACTTGACGGATCGAGCAAAGTCGCGTTGCGGTGAACTTGACGGATGGCGGTTGCCTTGCCTTCCCGACCCCATGTGGGCAGAGACGTCGCATGTGGTTGGCACCCTCACCTCTGCCGCTTGCGGGAGAGGGAGCGCCGGGCAGGCCGCACTATATGCGATTGCCATGCGCAGACGGGCAGGGTAGGGAGAGGGACTAGCTGAAATGAGCCGCAAATTCGGAGGCAGTGATCGCGTAAAGGCTGAGGGGAGAAAACAGATGGTTGGCAGCAAACGAATTGCAGCGTGCGGCTCTATCCGGTCGCTATCGACTGATCGAACGCTCCCGGTTGCCCTCGTGGCGCTAGGGATTTGTGCCGCGGCCGCCGCCACCGTGCAGCAATCGCGTGCGCAGGGGCCGGAAGAAGAATATGGTGAGTTCCTCGCCCGGCCGGCGGAATTGCTATCCCTTCCGGTCAATGACATTTTCCAATCGGTTCGTCTCACCGCAGGGGCGATGCTGCTCGGCAAGAAAGTGTACGCGAAAAATTGCGCCGCGTGTCACGGCGACGACCTCAAAGGGATTCCCGATCAGCATACGCCTGACCTGACCGATGCCGAATGGCGTTTCTCCGGTGATGACCGGGCGTCGGGTGGCAACTTCAAATTCCCGTCTGATGTCGAATGGACGGTGCGTTATGGCATCCGCTCCGACAACCCGAACGCGCGCGGGTTGGAGGCCGATATGCTTGCTTTCGATCCAAAATATCGCACCGAAGAGGATACCAAGGAATTCGGAGACAAGGCGTTTCTGACACCCGATGAGATCGAGGACGTCGTTGAATATGTCCTCCAGATCAGCGGTCAACAGGCAGATGCGGCCCGCGCCGCGCGCGGTGATGTTTTGTTTCACGACGGCTCGAGGGGAAATTGCTTCGACTGCCACGGCGTCGATGGGACTGGATATGACCCGATCGGATCAACCAACCTCACACGGCCGGATTTATATCTCTGGGGCTCGGACCGCGCGTCGATCCATGAGTCGATCGCAAAAGGGCGCCGCGCTTTCATGCCCGAGTTCGAAAGCACTCTGAAGCCCGAAGAGATCAAGGCGGTGTCAGTCTTCGTGTTCTATCACGCGAGAAGGTGATCCCCGCTGCACTGCGAGCCGCATGCGCATCATGTTTGTGATTTCGTGGCGCGCGCAGCGGCGAGCCCAGAATTGATAACGCCGCGCGGCGATTGTGGATTGCCGGCCTGGCCTCCGAGCGGTGTGGGACCGGGGTGCCTCATTTCCCGCAAGGGGTGGGGAGGGGATAGAGACGTTGCTAGGATTGCCTAGCGCATGTTTCCCTAGCTTAGCTTAGTTAGCTTAGTAAGCTAGCGGGTTCCCCTCAAGAGGCCGATCTGCAATCAGCGTGGCCGCCGCCGACGCCGGCAGCGGCGAAGGGCATGACCGCGGGTGGCGCCGGACGCCACATCAGATTTCCCCCCAACCGATGAAGATGGCGGCGAAAGCCGTGAGCAGCAAGTGAAGCTCTAATTTTTCTGCTCCCGGCAAAAAGCACGTTGGGTTGTCATAAGCCTTCGGCCACCAAAGAATGGCATATCCAACCCTGTTCGTCCCTTTTAGGACTCGATTAGGCGTAATTTTATTCCACTTGTCGCGCGCGTAGACTTCAAAGGAATGGTCTCCAAGTTCTCTCCGGTCCGGGGCTTCAAGCCTCACGCCATCGACATAGTCGCAGCACGATTCGCCTCTCGAATTCTTGAGAGAACGGAACCATTCTGAAGTTGCGTCGTCATGTCCCCATTTGGAAGAATCGAAAGCGTGGCTGCTCGCGTTCAACGTTTCGTCGGTGCGAGCCTGGGGCGCAACAGAGGGACTAAGCGGAGGCTGAGTTTATCGTCGAATGATGAGGACGGCACTACAACCACGGCATGATTTTCGCGGTCAACTCGCCGTAGCGAGGTGCTGCATGTCGGGCCTCTGCAAGCCGAACTAAATACCCCGCAACTCTGCCAGCCTTGCCCCCTACTCACTGAGCAACTGGACGCAGCCGAGATCGTCCTTCTTAAAGAGAAGTCGGACCTCCAATCGAAAGCAGTCCGAACCAGCGCTCGAACCGGCCAAGCAATCTCCGTACCTGCCCTCTCACGGGCCTCCCGATCTTGTGTTCATAGTTCGTAAACACCGAGCAATCCAGGGGGCGAGTACCCTTATATTAGGCATCATCAAAAAAATGCCTAAAGCAGTATAGCATGGGTGGTATACTATATGATCGGTTTTCGATAGGCGAGCCACCGACTTGCTTTCAGATTACAACACACTATTGGGACACAATGAACGCTTGGTTGATGCGTGCGGCCGTTGCCGTTGCACGCTTGATTTGGTACTGTATCGCAACTGTTCAACCTTTTTCGAACGGCGGCGAATATGCGGGCGACAGCGATCGGCGAGGGTTTGTGGCAGGGATTGACTGTCCTCCACCGGTATCTCGGCATCGCGGTGGGGCCGCTCATGCTCATCTGGTTCCTGTCTGGCATCGTGATGATGTACGTGGGATTCCCCCAGCCCCTCGGAGCCAAGCGCCTGCTTAGCTTGCCAATAATTAACTGGCAGGCGTGCTGCTACGTGGCCGACGGCACGCTGCCCGACGGACAACCGATGACCCTGGCCGAAATCGAGATGCTGCGCGGCGTCCCGGTGCTGCACCTTCCGCGCCCACCGGCGCCGGATCAGACGATCAATCTCGCCGACGGCAGCGGGGTGAGCACCCTTGAAATAGGGGAAGCGCAGGAGGTCGCCCATGCTGCGATGACACGGCCGAACGGTGTAGCCCCGCCGATCGCCGCCGCCGAGGAAATCTGGCGAGATCAGTGGATCCTCTACCGCTTCGACCGGGAGCAGCCAGTCTATCGGTT
>JASHYD010001187.1 GCA_030043175.1 Xanthobacteraceae bacterium
CGTCTCCATCGTTGGCCGGGCTCTGGAGGACAAGATCACGGCGCGAGAGATGCAGCCAATAGAGCACCTCAATCCGCGAATATGCCCCAAGCCCCTTTAGCGCCGGTGTCCAAGGTTCGAAAACCTCGATCCGGCAAACTGGACCGTCCATGCGACCCTGTCGCGGTGCAACAAGGCGGGAGCTCCAAGGTGTACGGATACGTCCAATAAATACCAGCCCGGCGTCGGTAGCAGCCGGGGGCTCGATGGTAACTTCGGCGTCGCGAATTTCGTTCTCCCGAACCATCGCAATCTGTTCCGCGTCGGTGCTCACAATGCCGCCAACCGAACGGCGGTCGACACCATCGCCGGGATCAAGCTCGGAGCGAGACAGCTGCGACTGGTGTGGCCCGTTTGGTGTACGGATGAGAAAGGCCCCTTATAACCGACAAAGCGCAGCGACACCACAAGCATGACGGTCATTGGGGTTCATCAGCCGCCCGCGCAGCGAGAGCTTGAAAACGCTGCTTCGGTCTCGGGAATCTCGAGTTGCCAAATTGGCTCGACACGATATGTTTATTGCGATATAGCGACACGGCGGAGAGATCGAATGTTCGACGCCCAGTGTGATTTCGCTGCGGTCGTGTACGGGGTGACGGACAACCCTGATCGCCTGCTGCTTGACTTCACCGAAGATCTTCGCCGTTCGGGCGTCCGTACTGCTGGCCTCTTGCAACTCGACAGTTGGACCGATCAATTCGATGATCGCGTGGTATGCACCGTCGTGCTTTCGAGCCGCGAAGTCGTTCCTGTGGACCATGAGCGGAGCTTAGGAGCAACGGGATGCGGGCTCGACTGCAGAAAGTTGGCAAGCATTGCGAAAATGATTGAGGCGGCCATCCAAGAAGGAGCTGATCTTGTTGTGATCAACCGCTTCGGAAAACTGGAAGCCACCGGTAAGGGGCTGATCGAATTGATTCAGCAGGCAGCTGACGCCGACATCCCCGTACTGATTGCCGTGCCCGAACATCGATTTGCTGGATGGATCAAGTATTCCGCCGGAATGAGCGTTCGCCTGCCATGTCGGCGCGGGGCACTTGATCGCTGGTGGAAGTCAGTCGCGATGGGGCTCAGCGGCCGAAGTACTGCGCCTACACTCTGCGCGCTTGCGAAATAATTCCTCCAGGCCGCTTCATTTGAATCGGCCTTGACGCTCACGAGAACGAACCCAGCTGCGCTCAATCTACTGTAGTGGACCCACTGAGTGCGCAGCGATGATGCGACATGCGCGAGCAAGGACGCAAGCGCAATGCCTTGCAGATCTGACCACGCCGGCTTCTTCAACCGCTTCCAAGTCCCATTCTTTGGTTCGACCCGCGCCGCGAGCATTCTTCCTGTACGCCAAATCTTGCAGCCGCCGCCTCGTTGTCATTCGTGCGATCCTCGTCGCCCTCTCCCGAAAATGCTCTAGCACCAGAGTTCGACTCCCGAGCGATTCCTTGACTTGTACGAGGCCAGTGCGTCGGCGGCGTGAGGCCGATATTTTCTAGGATGACGCCAATCGTCCCTTGGATCATGATCGGATCAATCGTCTCCCCACGACGCACCAGCTGACCGACGTCGACTAAGGAGGTTGACATCCCCACGGTAAATCGGTTGCCTTGGAACGTCAGTCGCATATTATTGAACATAAAGAGGCATCCACACTTCGAGCCGTGAGGGTTTCATGACATCGCAGTCCGTGGAAGCATCGTCACTCGCAACATCGCAAGGCTCTTTGACGCGAGAGGGGCCGACACTCCTGTCCGTCGAGGAGGCACGCTCTCGTATTATTGACGCGATTCGACCTCTCAACGCGATGAGGATCGAGCTCGGCAGCGCTCTGGGGCGAGCGCTTGCTGAGGATATTGTGGCGTCGCGTCCCCATCCGCCAGCGGCCGTTGCCGCCATGGATGGCTATGCGCTGCGTTGCGCAGACGTGCTGAGTCTTCCAGTAAGACTTAAGAAAATCGGTATATCCAGAGCTGGAGCAAGATTCGGCGAAAAGGTCTCGGTCGGAGGATGCGTAAGAATTTTTACCGGCGCGATCCTGCCTGATGGCGCGGATACGATCGCATTACAGGAGGATGCAAGCGAACACGGTGACACTGTAAAAATCACGCATGTCCCAGAGCCAGGTCGGCACATCCGACCCGCCGGCAGCAACTACTCAGCCGGGCAGCTCTGCCTCGCCCAAGGTCGCGCATTGACGGCCCGCGACATCGGCGTGATCGCCTCGTGCGGATATGCCCATGTTCTGGTACGCCGCAAGCCCCGCGTCGCCATCTTGGCGACGGGCGATGAACTGGTCGATCCTGGTGGGTCTCCGGGGCCTGACCAAATTTTCGGCTCAAACAATGCGGCGATTGCCGCTGCTGTTACGGCCTGGGGCGGTGAGCCGATGGATCTCGGCATAGCCGGGGACCGAATCGACGCCATTGCTGGAGCTATCAATGCCGCGGTGGGCGCCGATCTGCTCGTGACGAGTGGCGGCGCTTCTGTGGGGGAGCACGACTTGGTGCGGCATGCCCTTGCGACCCGGGGCTTTACGTCCGGCTTCTGGAAGGTCGCCATTCGGCCAGGGAAACCGGTCATTTTCGGAAAGCTCGACGAGATGCCGGTTCTCGGTATGTCTGGTAACCCAGTCTCGGCGCTCGTGTCTGCGCTGATGTTCCTGCGCCCGGCCATAAGGGCAATGCTGCGTCTGCCGGCGGAGCAGACCGTCTTCGAGCAGGCGGTGCTTGGCGAGGCGATGGCGGAGAATCATGTCCGAGAAGATTATGTTCGAGCTCGTCTCGATCGCGATCCCAACCATAGACTTGTGGCCACTCCGTTTGAAACCCAGGACAGTGCGATGCTAGTGGCGCTCGCTAATGCCGATGGGCTCATTCGTCGCCGGCCCCACGCGCCACCCGCCCCGAAGGGAACCCTGATCGACGTGATCGTATTCGACCACTTTGGTAGTTCTTTCTGATCGTGCGTGCGTGCGCGCTGTGTTGCCTATCGGATATCAATATCCGGCCGCATCGTTGAGAAGCATTGCAGACAGCCTTTTCCCCTTTGGACGTTACGTGAAGTATTTGCTTCGCCAACTGATCCTTCGTTTCGATCAATCTCCTTCCGGCACGTCCGCCGTTATCATTGTGATCAACAAGCAGAGCACAGTGTCACAATGCTTTTCGTCGGAGCCAAATTCGTGTCGGAAAACAACGACGACGAACCGCAAAAAGCGCATTGATTAGGTTGTGTTTGTTGGTGTCCTTGCCAAGCCAAGCCCGCGGTGACGGCGGAGTAACCCATCGTATGTAGGCGTATATATCGTTGACATCGCAAGTGAAAATTTCATATCGTCCGCAGACGATTAGCATCGGTCCCCATCAGTTCAGAGCAAACTCGGAGCTATACGACCGTGCGAAGGCTGATGGGAGGTCCGACGCATTATCGATGGATGTTTCGCCATTTGGAAGTAACCGGAGGGCTACATATGTTAGTGCGCCGAGATTGGAAAACAACGGCCTTGGTCCTGCCGGCCCTGCTGCTCGCCGGAGCGCCCGCGGCGGCGCAGGCGCCACAGACCGCAAACCCCGCCGCGGCGATGACGGCGGTCACCGACGCGATGCTGCGCAATCCGCCGGGGTCGGACTGGCTGATGTGGCGCCGGACCTACAACGGCTGGGGTTACAGCCCGCTCGAACAGATCAACAAAGATAATGTCAAGGACTTGCGGCCGGTCTGGACGTGGTCACTGACGCCGGGTCCCACCGAGACAACGCCGATCGTTCATGACGGCGTGCTTTTCGTCTTTAACTGGGCCGACAAGATCCAGGCCCTCAATGCGGCGACCGGCGATCTGATCTGGGAGTACAAGCGCGAACTGCCCGAGAACCTGTTCGCCGAC
>JASHYD010001188.1 GCA_030043175.1 Xanthobacteraceae bacterium
CGAAAGGCCCGCGACCGATGCCAGGATCGCCACCGAAAAGCCGACTGTGAGCGACACCCGCGTTCCGTAAAGGACGCGGGAATAGATATCGCGGCCCAGCATGTCGGTGCCGAACCAGAACGTGGCCGACGGCTCGCGCGTGCGCCTCGCCGGCGCCAGCGCGGTCGGGTCGACCGTACCGAGCAGGGGCGCAAACACCGCGATCACCAGCATCGCGAGCACCAGCCCGCCGCCGAACGCGACGGCGGGATGTCGACGCGCCCAGCCGATCAGGCCGCGGCGCGCCGCGACCGGCCGCAGCAGGTCGGGAAGCTCGGGGGCAATCGCGTATGGCGTGACCATCTCTTCTGCGCCACTTGTGGGAGAAGACTCAGGGTCGCAAGGATTAGCTCCGCAGGTGTCTCTTAGCGTCACCCCCGCCTCCGACCCCGCCCCACAAGGGGGAGGGGAGCGGAGGGGAGGTTGCACCGTTTGCGATACCTCAGCAGCGACGGGAGAGGACGGTGCGGTCGGGGCGGTCAATACCGAATCCTCGGGTCAAGCACGGTGTACGTCAGGTCGACCAGCAGATTGACGATGACGTAGACGAAGCTGAACAGCAGCACGACGCCCTGGATCACGGGATAGTCGCGACGCAGGATGGCATCGACGGTGAGGCGGCCGATCCCCGGGATGGCGAACACCGTTTCGGTGACGACCGCTCCCCCGATCAACAGTGCAATACCGATGCCGATCACGGTGACGATCGGCACGGCAGCGTTCTTGAGCGCATGTACGAACAGGAGCCCGACCTGACCGATGCCCTTGGCCCGCGCGGTGCGGATATAGTCCTGCTCCAGCACCTCAAGCATGGAGGCGCGTGTGGTGCGGGCGATCAGCGCGATAAAGACGCAGCCAAGCGTGAGGGCCGGCAGGATGAGGTTCTCGATCCAAGGCGCCACGCCTTCCGTCAGCGGGGTGTAGCCCTGCACCGGCAACCAATCGAGCTCAAGCCCGAACACATAAGCGAGCACGTAGCCGATGACGAAGACGGGAACGGAGAAGCCCAGCACCGCGAACGCCATAATGGCGCGGTCGAGCAGGGTGTCGGCCCGCCATGCCGCGACCACGCCCATCGGCACCGCGACCGTCACCGCAAACGAGAGCGTGACCACCAACAGCGATAGCGTCGGCTCGACGCGTTGTGCGATCATGGTTGCGACGGGCAAGTTGGTGAAGATCGAGGTGCCGAGATCGCCGTGGAGAATCTGCCAGCTCCACTCGCCGAACCGGATCAAAAACGGTCGGTCGAGGCCGAGGCTTGCACGGATGCGCGCGACATCGGCCGGGGTCGCCTGGTCTCCGGCGATCACCGCGGCCGGATCGCCGGGCGCGATGTAAAGGAGACTGAACACGAACAGCGCCACCACGACCATCACCGGGATGGTGGCAAGGATGCGGCGGAGGACGTAGTTCAGCATGCCCGTATGCTAGCAGGTTTCATGCCGGCTTGCCTGGCGGCCAGTCCGCCCGTAGCCCGGATCTGGCGGCCGCTTGCCGTCGCCCGAGCCGGGACCGCTACAGCCGAAGGCGTCGGCCGCAATGTGCCGCGAGCGGGCGCGCCTTATGCGTGCATGGGTTCTACGGCACCTACCGGCTCGTCGCCTCGCGCTCCAGCCAGAGCGCTTACGCTTGGCTGGCGGTGAAAGGCGCCTCGGCGCATATTGTTTGATGATCGACAACGGGGCTCCGCCGCAGTGCGAGCGGGACCAAAACACCGGGCTTGCGATAGACGCGCTTAAGGTGATCGGAAAAGTCAATGGCGGACAGCCGTGAACTGGTCGTCTTGAGGTTGTTGACGAAGCAGGACAGGTCGAAATTTGGCGGGAGAGACATCAAAATGTGGAAGTGGTCCGACTCACCGTTAAACTCGACCAGCGTTCCGCGCCGATCTCTGCACCGCTGTTCGGTGATCTCGCGAAGGCGCCTCAACACTGGCGCCATGATGAGAACCAGACGATCACGGGGCGACCGTCAGATTCAACGGCTGCAAAATCCGGCTTTGGAAGCAAGCTCCATCCACGCCGCTTAGGTTGGATGGAGAGGACGTCACGCCGCCTTGCTCACTCCCCAGAAGAACGGCAGCGGTCCCTTGATCACGCCCGAGACATTCTTCCGCCACGCCTGATAGCTCAGGAAGAATCCGGTCGGCGCATAAACTACGGCGTCGAGCGCAGCCTTGTTGAGGCGGCGGATCGCGGCCTTCTCCTCCTCCAGAGTCTTGGCCTCGTACCAGGCGGCCACCTGCGCCTCGACTTCAGGTGCATCCGGCCAGCCGAACCAGGCCGTGTCTCCGCTTGCGCGCACTCCGATCGCGACCGCCGGATTGACGCAATCGGCGCCCGAATGCCAGGTGTGGAACATGTGCCAGCCGCCTTGGCCGGGCGGTGTTTTCACTGCGCGGCGGGCGCCGACCGTACCCCAATCGGTGGCGATGAAATCGACATTCATGCCGAGTCGCTTCAAGAGGTCGGCGGTGACGTCACCCTGCGCTTTGGTGATTGGCTGGTCCTGGGCGACGAGGCAGGTGACCGGCCCGCCCGCATAGCCCGACTGCGCCAGGAGCTTCTTTGCCGCGTCGAAGTTGCGCGGTCCCTTGAGGATGTCGCCGCCCTCCTCGGTATAGAGGGAGGTCCCGGGGGTGAAGAAACCAGGCAGCGGCTTCCACAGCGCGGGGTCGTCCCCGACGAGGGCCCGCATGTAATCCTCCTGACTCATTGCCATCAGCACCGCGCGGCGCGCCCGCACATCGTTGAACGGCGGGTAGAGGTGGTTCATGCGGAAACTGCCGATGTTGCCCAACGGGTCGGCAATGTCGACAGCGATGTTGCGATTCTTGCGCAAAAGCGGCACCAGGTCGGAAATCGGGGTTTCCCACCAGTCCACCTCGCCGCTCTGCAACGCCGCGGCGGCGGTCGCCGGGTCTGGCATCACGATCCATTCGATGCGGTCAACGAGCATGTGCTTGCCGCCCGCGAGCCATGATGATGATTCCTGGCGCGGCGTGTAGTCGTTGAATTTCTCGAACACCGCCCGCGCGCCGGGCACCCATTCGCTGCGCACGAAGCGCATCGGGCCGCTGCCGACATATTCGGTGATCTGCTTGAACGGGTCGGTTTTGGCGATCCGTTCCGGCATGATGAAGCAGACCTGCGTCGACAGCTTGCCGAGGGCCAGCAGCATCTTGGGAAACGGCTTCTTGAGCACCCACTTGACGGTACGGTCGTCGATGGCGGTGAGTTCCTGTTGGGTTGCCTTGAGCAAAAGACCCATCTGGTCGCGCGTCGCCCAGCGCTCGAGGCTCGCCACCACGTCCTTCGCGAGCACGTTTTCGCCATCGTGGAACTTAAGGCCGCGGCGCAGCCGGAACGTCCAGGTGAGGCCGTCCGCCGACACCTCCTCGCCTTCCGCCATTTGGCGCTGCGGCTGAAGCTTCTCGTCGGCGCCGTAGAGCGTGTCCCACACCAGCGCAGAGGCGTTGCGCACGACATATTGAGTGCCCCAGATGGGATCGAAATTCGCCAGGTCCGCCTGCGGTACGAAACGCAGCGCGCGCGCCCCTGCGCGTTGCGAGATTGCAGGTGTAGCAAAGGAGCCGGCCGCGGAAAGGGCACCAGCGCCGGTCAGCGATTTCAGGAATGCTCTGCGATCCATGGGTGCGTCTCCCGTCAGCGCCTGCCTGTCATTTTGAGCAAGTTCTATGCCGAAATACGGCCATGGCGTTAGCATATCTATTCTCCCAAGGTTCGCACAAGCACAGGTGACGCGCGCTCACGCTCAGCGAAATTGAGGCGAATGTGTCCGGCCGTACGTCGCGAGAGGTTTCATGATCTGTAGCAATGCAATAGTCTGCCTTAGTTGAACTGCGTGTCTCTCGTTGAACAGCGTGTCTAAGGCAACAAGTCCCAGCGCCTTGTTAGTTGCCTCGCCAGCGACGTCGATGTCGCGCGTCCTTTGGAGAAAATCGCCCTACCAAGGGAGAACGCGATACGCGAAGCTTGGTGGCTTTCAAGACACTAGCCGCAAAAAACGATGTGAAATCGATTAGTCTACGGCGTAGTGCCGAAGAACTGGAATGTCTGTGTGAGATTGAACCAGGGATTTGCGCTGCGCTACGCGGGTCCTTGGTATTGAAGCCTTGCTTGAAGGTCTCGTAGACTGGCGCCAAGCGTCACGATTCGATCGCTCAAAGTCGCCGCGACGTACTGTCGGTTTTTGCGCTTTGAGGAATGATTTGGCCGCCGGGAAGGCCTCGGCGATTGCCCATCTGGCGACTGCGTTCAACGATTTTGACAAGCAGTGGACGGTGTCGCGGACCCTCGCCATCATTGCTGGCCGAGCTGCGATGAAGGAGGAGAGAGAATGGCAGAAGGGACTGGGACGCGCCGAGGACATCTCGGAATGAACACACCTCCGGTCGTGTCGCCAGAGACCTGGGAGGCGGCGCGCCTGCAGATGCTGGCGAAGGAAAAGGCCCACTTGCGCGCCGGGGAGGCCCTCCCGGCCAAACGCCGGGGGATGCCATGGACGGCCGCCGAGAATCATCTGCCGAACTTGCCGCCGGGTTCGCCCCCTGATCAAACGGAAGTTCCGGCGCGACCGCACGCCGGCAAAGCTCCAGGCTATCATGGTGGAGTTGCGTCAGCAGAAGTCAGCAGATACAACAGCCGAGACGCGAGCAGGGGAAACAGCTCAAGCAGGTCGTTACGCAGCGGACGAATTCGAAGGCCCCAACGACAAGGCAAGCCCGACCACCCTCGAAAATCACCCGCGCGCCCTACCGCGTCTCCTAATCGCGTTTTGCAGCGGTGTAGTGGCGGCCTTGGCGTGGGGGTCGTTTGGTGACGCAGCGAGACAGAGGATCGCAAGCTCCTACCCGCGGCTTCTCCGGTTGGCGCCGCCGCCGACACTGACAGCACCGAAAGCTCCCGACATGATCGTCCTCCCCTCCCCCAATCAGTTCGACGCGATGTCGCGCGAGCCCCAAAGTCTCGACCGCATCGTCGGCGGTCAAGAATTGACGCGCGATACCGATCAGACCACAACCAGCGTTGATGGAGCCTCCTCGGCTCAGGCCGATTGCATTCCGGTCGAGAGTCGAGACGACGCGGCATCGTTGCAGCCAATGCCGACGCAAGCGAAAGCGCTACGGACATTGTCCGAAAAAGGAAAGCTGCTCTCTGCGGTGAACCAGCGTGCTTCGTGCTTTCCGTCAGCTTTGGCTGTGCTCCGGAACCACCCAGGAGGACGGCCGATCTGGACAACGAGAGCGCCCGGTCATGAGGGTACCCAATGTTGGTACGACGCTGCGACCCAGGGCCAGCGACGGACCCAAGGCAAGCGATCATCGAACTGAGACGATGCCGAGCAAATAGATAGTCGGACCAACGGAGAGGGTGGCTCCAAGCCCTGCCTACGCCTTACACGTGGTCTTCCGAATGAGGGGGAAGATACTCCGTTGTCAACAGCCGGGCAACAAACTCCCCTCCCTGGCCACAGAGCTTTCGAGCAAGTGCAAAGGGCCAGCGATGAGGCCGACGGTTAATCAGGCTCTCATGCGCGGGTTGGTTAATCGACCGTTGTTCCTCTCGGCCTCCCAATGTCTGGAGCGCGGGCGTCGATAGGGTATCGGCCACTGAGTACCTTGCTGAGGTTCCCACTGTATGGCCTCACGGCGGTGCCGGGCACCTATGTTGTCGATGAGTTGGACTCCTTGCTTCTGCTTCAGATAGTTTGGTATCTGATGTGCGCTTCGCCGACGTAGATTGAGGCCAGACGTCCGCACACTGGCGAGCCAGCCATCGCCGGAGCTTGCCGGTGCGCGATAACATGGATGTGGCGTTTCTCCGCCGCGAGAATGGCGCGCCCGGCGTCGCGTTTGGTCGCGGTGCTGCCGGCCGGACACCGCCTTGCCGTGCGGAAGGCGACGCGCGTGCACGCCCTCGCCGGTGAGACCTACATCTCGCCGGCGGCGCCGGTCCTTGAAAGCGGTGATAGAGAATTACGCGGGGAAATCCGGTGTCATCCTGAAACCGGAATATGACCCCGAAAACCTCGATGCTCTCGCTGGTAATGTCCACGGGCGGCGTGAGCCTGATGCCTCTCTACGTAAAGCTGATGCCGCCGGCCGCCAGGGGTCATTCGCCGGCCGCAAGGCGATGCGCCGACTATCGAACTGGTGCTCGGCTACAGCCGATCGAACACGTCGGCGCTCGTCAAACCTTCTTGCCACGGACAGACCAGTTGGTTGCTGGCGTCGCAAAGCCCGATACGGATTTCTGGTCTGTGCCGCAGATTGAGGCCGACCTGGGGCGAGTGACCTATCCGGCCACTCCCATCGGCGCCGGTAAACCGTGACGCACTGGTGCATTCTCGCGGTCGCGCTGTTGCGCGATCGAGGTCTTGCTGGTGCTGGCGACGGTGGCCGCAGGAAGCCGCTCGTGCGTTCGGCTGCCAGGGAAGGGACGGGTTGGCGCGCCCGATCGGTTGACGGGGCCTCTCTAGGGGAGCGGAATAAAGGGTGGCGCCTATCGCTGGGCAGGTGGTAGGGCAGGGCAAACGGGCAAGCAAATAATCATGGAATCTCTCTCACTTATTCTCAAGGGCGGGCGGATCGTCGATCCGTCACAGGATCTCGATGCGGTGGCGGCCATCGGCTTCGGCGGCGGCAGGGTGGCGGCGATCGGCCCCAATCTTGCGGCGGATGTCGCGACCGAAGTGGTCGACGTGTCGGGCCGTATCGTGACGCCGGGCCTGATCGACCTGCATACCCATGTCTATTGGGGTGGCACGTCGCTCGGCATCGACGCGGAGGAATTCTCCCGCGCGAGTGGCGTGACCACGTGCGTCGACACGGGCAGCGCCGGGCCCGGCAACTTTGCCGGCTTTCGCAAGCACGTCATTGAACCGAGCGCTGTGCGTATCCTGGCTTATCTGCACGTCTCGTTCGCGGGTATCTTCGCGTACTCGAAAACCGTGATGGTCGGCGAAAGCGAAGAGCTTCGTCTGATGGCGCCGTCCGAAACGGTCGCCGTCGCCGACGCCAATCGCGACGTGATCGTCGGAATCAAGGTCCGGGTCGGCCGGAACGCGAGCGGCCGGTCCGGCACTGCGCCGCTCGATATTGCGCTGCAGGCCGCCAGCGAGGCCGGCCTGCCGGTGATGTGCCATATCGACTTTCCCCCGCCAACCTACGAGGAGGTGTTGGAACGGCTGCGCCCGGGCGACGTTCTCACTCACGCGTTCCGTCCTTTTCCCAATGCGCCGATCGATCATCAGGGCAGGATCAAGGATGCGGTGCTGTGTGCGCGAGGGCGCGGCGTCAAGTTCGACATCGGTCACGGCAAGGGCTCGTTCGCGTTC
>JASHYD010001189.1 GCA_030043175.1 Xanthobacteraceae bacterium
GCCGACGATGCTGGCGAGTACGGTAGCGGCGATGCGATGCCGCTCGAAACGGCTTAGTGCGAGCGCGCCGGCCGCAAGTCCAAACGCCAACATCCCCGCACTTGTTACCCGGAAGGAAGCCGCTATCGGAGCCCGCGGCGCCAGCCAGCGCTCGATGCCAAGCTCGATGTTGAAGAGGGCCACGAACAGGCCAACCGCGGCGCAGGCGATCCCAGCGAGTCCGACCGCGAACGCGAAGCATGAGTCCTTGCCGGGGTGCACGAGGGCGAGGCCGAAGGCTGCGAGCATAGGTACCGCGAACGGCCCGGCCGAGTATCCAGAGCCCCAGCGCGTCAGTAGGGGCAGTCCGGCCCGCCAGCCGATGAACACTGCAACGGCAATCGCCACCGCAGCAAAGCCGACGGCTTGACTCGCACGTTCTCTAATCAGGCTGCCGGGCTGGCCAACAAATAGCGTCACTTTAGCCTCCAGACAGTCAAATCTACCGATCGTCGAAACCCCTCCGGCGACGCTTCCGACATAAGTGCGCCTGCGAAGAGGGCTAGGTGCCTGCAAGATATTTTCGTCCGAGTCGGATGGGTATGTGCGCAGGTTCGCAACGGTCAAAAAAAACAAATGGGAACCAGCGACCGTCGTGCGGCTAAGAAAGCTCGGGAAACGATCGCCGCCTCGACCCGCAGTGCTAGAAGGCGCGACGCGCGGATGCATGCAGCGATCCGCGATTGGGAGACAGATCTGGAGTTCCTCTATCACGAGCACTACGTCGGCAAGTTCTATTTTGCGTGGCCGGAAAGCAGCATTTGAAGGCCGGTGGCTGTATGCGGCTCAAGAACAGCGACGGATGGATGAAGTGCATTCGCCTGGAAGGCGCTAAAATCTGCGCGACGAATTGGAGAGGAAGACACAGGACACGACGCTCGTGGCTCGTATCGACGTGGTCGCCCGCAACCTCGCCGACCTCGACCGGGCGCCTCGGCCAGATTGACAGCGCGATCGAGGAGGCCCCCAAATGTGGCAAGAGCAACACCGCCTCGTCGGCCAGGAAGGGCAGCATCGGGCCCGTGCGAGCCTCGCAGGTGAGCGAAACGAGGCGGGACGTACTTTGTAGGCGCCCTAAGGCCGAACGCGCCAGCGTGGCCGCATCGAGGCGGCACCGATCGGCTACGTCGCGGCAGTGTTCGGTGTCGATGACCAGGAGTCCGCGATCCGGTGGTTGATCGCGCTCATGGTGCTCTGTCGCGGCCCACTGGCGATCGCGCTCACGGCCGCGGCTTCGGCATCGAGATCAACCACCGTCTGGTAAGAAACCAAAGCGGTGCGTGAGACTGGGATTTGCGTGCGTCGCGTGCGCCGTTTTCCGGCCGCGGCCACGGAGCAGTCGAGAATACCGGTTTGCCGCACGGCGTATATCAACTTTCCATTAGGGGAGAACACCGCATCAGCATAGCCGCCAAACTGATCGTCGGTCTCACGGAGGACGATTTGTCCGAGAGGAAAACAACGTCAGGCCAGAGACTTAGTCTAGATTGAATAAATCTGACGGGGCATGTATGGTCGGCATGTGATTGGAGTGAAGGCGTTTGGCTCAAATCCAAACGTGGTGATTGCCTGGAACGCATCCTCGGAGGTCCGATGGGATCACCGCGCGTCGAGAGAGCCCGCGCCGCAACGGCGTTGAGCGTGGCCGGCGCCGGGGCTGTTGCGCGCGTCCTCGGCCTCGACGATGCTCCGGCGCTGTTCGCCAGGATATCTTCGAACAGCGCTATTCAGATCTCCCGGTTCTCCTGCGGCCCCGCCCAGTTGGGCCGCCGACCAGAGACCCCCCGGGATGACAGCTTCGTGTTGGCGCTTTACCTGACCGGAATCAAACGCCACGAGATGTGGCGCGGCGGACAGATCGTCATCTCCCAATCCTACGCCCCCGGTACCATGCGCATCGTGCATCTGGCCGAAGGCTATTCGTCCCATCTCTACGAGCCACACGAAACCATTTGCATTACGTTGCCGCGATTGGCACTTGACGCGTTTGCCGACGATGCGGGCGGACCTCGGATCGCGCGGTTGGCGTGCATGCCGGGAACGCTCGATCCTGTCGTCTGCAGCGTGGCGGAGGCCCTCTGTCAGGCGTTCGTGCGCCTGGACGACTTCGGGCCCCTCGTCATCGACTGTCTTGGTGCCGCGATTTGCGCCCACCTCGCACACAGTTACGGCGGATTCCGGCGCGGTGCCGTCATCGCGAAAGGAGGCTTGGCCGCGTACCAGGAACGGCGCGCCAAAGAGCTTCTTGAGCATACCATCGTGAAGCCCTTAAACCTGCCCGAGATCGCCAGGGAGTGCGGACTGTCGGTCGGACACTTCGCGCGCGCATTTCGCGCGACGACGGGTCGTACGCCGCACCAATGGCTGGAACAGTACCGCTTGGAGAAGGCAAAGGATCTGCTGCTAGACCCGTCCGTGCCTATTGCTGACATCGCGGCAAAACTTGGGTTTTCCGATCAGAGTCACCTGACCCGCCGGTTCGGGCGGATGGTCGGAGAAAGTCCCGCAGCGTGGCGGCGCCTCAATGCGCGCCGGCCGCCGGTAAGTTAGAGAATCTTCGGATCGAGCCGATCAGGAGAGCGCCGAAGACACAGGCTGCCGCTATGGCGACGAGTCCTGGTCCATAGCTGCCGCGCACATCGTGCACATGACCCAACAGTATCGGTCCGGTGCCGCCGCCAATGAGATGCGCAACGATGAGCAGGCCATATATCGTGCCGAAGCGTCGCAATCCGACCATCCGTCCCGTAATATAGGCGAGCAGATCGACCTCCGATCCTGACGCCAATCCGAACAGGATGCCGCTGACAGACGCGAAGGCGGCGCCACCCGGCGCCGTCGCTAACAGCACGAGACCGACCGCGGGAAAGGTGAAGACGATGCCGGCGAGAGCGCAGGCACCAACACGGTCCATCAGGTATCCGATGGCAAGCCGGC
>JASHYD010000125.1 GCA_030043175.1 Xanthobacteraceae bacterium
GTTGATGCTCATCAAGGCGGCCGCGAGGTCGCTGTCGAGCTTGGCGTAGATCGGCGCCCCAAGGCCTGCCGGAACGCCCTCGGCGATCACCTCGATGACGGCGCCGATCGATGAGCCTTGGCGGCGAATGACGTCGAGATAGTCCGCGAAGAACTTGGCCATGTTGGCGTCCGGGCAGAAGAATGGGTTACGCCAAACCTCGTCCCAATCCCACCTTGCGCGGTCGATTTGGTGCGGCCCCATGGCGACGAGTGCGCCGCGCACCGTCATGCCGGGCACGATCTTTCGGGCGACAGCGCCGGCCGCTACCCGCGCGGCGGTCTCGCGCGCCGAGGAACGCCCGCCGCCCCGATAGTCGCGCAGGCCGTACTTGGCGTCATAGGTATAGTCCGCATGGCCGGGGCGGTAGAGATCGCGTATGTCGGAATAGTCCTTGGAACGCTGGTCGACGTTCTCGATCATCAGCGCGATCGGCGTTCCGGTCGTAGCTTCAAGTCCCGTTGCCTCGTCGGTCATCACGCCGGAAAGTATCTTCACCTGGTCCGGCTCGCGCCGCTGCGTGGTAAAACGCGACTGGCCCGGGCGGCGGCGGTCGAGATCGCGCTGGATATCGGTGTCGCTGAGCGGAATTTTCGGTGGGCAACCGTCGACGACGCAACCGATGGCAGTGCCATGGCTTTCGCCGAAGGTGGTGACCCGGAACAGATGGCCGAAGGCGTTGTGTGACATAAGGTTCAGCCTGTCGGCAGGTTGGTAACCCTCACGAGCGACGTGGTCAACTTGAGAGATACAACCGCACAGGCCGCTTCCCCGGCGGCTTGCGCTTGGCAGTGCCGCGCCAATGCAGCCGGGACGGGCCCGAGCTGCAGTCACCGGACGCAACCCATAGCTCTTGCGCCGCTAACCGACCGGACGATTCGCTCGGCACGGCCCACCGCCGCCAAGGGCGCTGTTGTGCCCGACGCTTCCGCCGTGCCTGTAACAAGCGCTATGCTCTGCAGACCGCTAAGCTTCACCAGGGAGGGAGTTATGCGCGGAGTAAGTGCAATTGCTTTGACCGCTGTCGCTGTGCTTGCGGCCTATGGGGGATCATTCGTTGCGGCGCGTGCCCAGGCGCCCGCCGTCACGGCGTTCGAAGGGGCACGGCTGATCGTCGGCGATGGGCGCGCCTCGATCGAAAACGCCACCTTGGTGGTCGAAGGCACCAAGATCACCCAGGCGGGGCCGGCTATCGACGTTCGTGTGCCGCAAGGCGCCGCGCACGTCAACCTCGCCGGCAAGACCGTGATGCCGACACTGATCGATACCCATACCCATCTCAGCCAGACCCGCGAAGCGCTCATCCAAGACCTCAAGCGGCGCGCGTATTATGGTGTGAGCGCTGCCTTGAGCATGGGTACGGACGAGACCGAAAATGAGTTGCAAATGCGCGGCGAACCCGCGCCCGGCATGGCGCGGGTGTTCACGGCATGGCACGGGATCACGCGGCCGGAGCCAGGGCGGACCAACGCGCCGTTCTGGATCAACACCGAAGAGGAAGGCCGCAAGGCGGTGCAGGAGCTGGCTGCGCGCAAGGTCGATATCGTCAAGATCTGGGTGGACGACCGCGACGGCAAGTACGCCAAGCTGACGCCGGCCCTGTACGGCGCCATCATTGACGAGGCGCACAAGGACGGGCTACGTGTGACCGCCCATATCTTCACGCTGGAAGACGCCAAGGGCCTGCTGCGCGCCGGGGTCGACGCGTTTGCCCACAGCGTTCGCGACCGCGACGTCGATGATGAATTCATGACGCTCGTGAAACAGCACCCGAATCTCGTGGTCAATCCAAATCTGCCCGATCGCGGCGTCAAGACGGATGTCTCCTGGCTGCGGGCAAGCCTTCCGGCCGGCGAGATGCAGAAGGTCGAGGAAGCCAACACCGACCGGCCGAAGGCGCGGGCGTTCTACGCGATCCAGGCGCGCAATCTCGCAAAGCTGAGTGCCGCAGGCGTGCGCATCGTGCTCGGCACCGACGGCAACACGCCGTGGGCGCCGCATGTTGAGATGGCCGACATGGTTGTCGCCGGCATGACGCCGATGCAGGTCATCGTGGCCTCCACCAGGAACGCCGCCGAGTTCCTGCGCATGGCCGACGCCGGGACCCTGGAAGCCGGCAAGAGTGCCGACTTCATCGTGCTCGACGCCAATCCGCTCGACGATATTACCCACACGCGGCGCATCTCGGCCGTGTACCTGCGGGGAACGGCCGTGGATCGCACGCGAGCGCCTTAGCCGCCGTCGAACTCAGGATGATTGGAGCATTCCGGTCGGGTTGAAGTTGCGGATATGACGATGAGGGTCGCGGCTGGCTTGTCCGGTCGCGACCATCATGTTGCTTTGCCCGCTGCAATTTGTCGTCGCCGCAGCAAGTGCGGCGGCCATTCTCAACGCAGTTCCTGAGTTGATGCTCCGCTATATCGGCATGCCGCTCCACGAGATCAATCCCGACAGGATCACGTTGCGACCTCGCGCAGTTCATGTCCGCGATCGGAAAACACCGTCAAAGGAAACACTGACGCGCTCCTCGCCCGCGGCAAGACGCCTGCGCAAATAGCGCATGCCGGGATGCAAACGAGGGCATGACGGGCGGTGCATCGCGCTCGCCCCTTTCTCTCGCCTCGCGCGAGCCGGCATTGCAGCCTCAGTGGAGGTTGGCCAACCAGTCGAACAGTGAGTTACTGTTGTCGGGAACCGGCTGGGTTTGACCGGTCGCGACGTCGAGTTTTTGTTCCGGCGCCGGAGGTTGGATGCGGTTCCACCAGCCGCCGCCGAGGGCCTGATAGAGAGCCGCGGTGTCGCTCACCCGGTTGGCTTGGGCCTCTACCACCTGGATCACTGCGTTCTCATAGGTCACCTGGGCATTGAGCAGCAAAAGCACATTGGCATTGCCGGTCT
>JASHYD010001190.1 GCA_030043175.1 Xanthobacteraceae bacterium
GGATACGTCGGATCGCTGTCGAGTTCGGCGTCGGCACCGGGACGGTGCAGCGGATAGCGCGGATCGGAGCGTAGCAGCGGCAAAATGTGGCGATCCGGAACCGTTCGGGCGGGGATAACCGTTGATCGGGTGTGCCATGTCGCCGGGTTTCCGATGGGCATTCGGGATGTCCACGCCTCAGAGGATGTCCCGGCCACTCTGGCGCTCGTTCTGTTGGCGTCTGACTCGGCTATGCGCATATGTTAACATTTAGTGATCTGCTGCTGCGGTTAGACTCCGACCGCGCGCGGGGGGCGCGCATGCCAATCGAAAGCGGCAAAGGTATTCTCCTGAAAGCGAAAGTCAGACTGATCGAGGCCATACGCGACGCTCTCGGCGAGGCCGAGGCGTACGTGGACGGCAAGGGCTCGGTGGAGTGCGTGCGCGACGCGCTACGCAAGGAGGCTGAACACCTGGACGAGGTGGGCTGGCATACACGCGCACAGCATTTCCTTGACGCGGCGGCCGCGCTCGACGCGCTCAACAAGGAAGACGCGCAGTAAGCCCGCCGAGCGTTACCTTTCGGGTTTGCACGCCGACCAAATCATGCGCACCGTCATACGCGCGAGCGTCCAAGAGAGCATTAGCGCCGCCCAGATAAGCGCGAATTCAATCAAATACGTGAGGAGCATATTCATGCGGGATGGACGCTCGCGGCTTGTCGTCTGGCACGTGGGTGACGGGCCTCGGAATTATTAACATTTCGACCAAGCTTATCTGTGTTAAATGTACAGTTCCGCGCGGTTGCATCCCTGCCATGCACCCACGCTTGGGGTAATTGCCGCTGTTTTTGTAGATGCTCCGGCCCAACAATGTTGCCGTCCTTGTCTTTCTCTTCTACCACCCGCAACTTCGCATAAATCGCGTCAACGAATCCCCTGGTAAAATCAGAAATCTGCTTCGAGCCCGCGCGCGTATTATCTTTCAGCCTGTGATTGGCAAATAATGCCAGCCCCTGCTCGTACTGGCGCTGCGTTTTGCGATCGATTTCTTTCCATTTCTGATGAGCCTTGAAGATGCTGACAAGCCAATCGAATGAGCCGGCCACCGGCGACGCCGGCACCATGTCCGTCAACCCTCGCGAGCGCCAGCTATCAAAGGCGGGCAACAGGACGTTTTCAGCTCGCTCCATAGCGGCCGTGTAATCTTGTCCCAGCGCTTCAGCTTCGATTTGGCAACCCTGCAGGCGGGCCCAGGTCGGCGGCTCAAAGAAATATGCCCATCGACCGCTCTTCAAAGGCTTTCGGCGGCAGTAGCGCGGGAGCTTCAATGCAGTGCGAGGCGGTTTCATACGAGGGAGGCCAGATCTTGTTTCTTTGAGCCCTCCGAATCTATAACACCCCTCGACTCGACGAAATTGTCAATCGCTATTTTCGACCAGATTGGTTCTCTCGCGCGTCCGTCCGATACCGTGATAGCCGATCGGGGGAGGCGTTTCGGGGCGCAGATTATCCAACCCGAACAACGCCGCCGCCCGCCTCAACCCGCCTCGTCGACGGGCAAATCTCAAGGAAGAAGCGTCACGGATTGCCGTTCGGTCTCGATTTTGTCGCGGCGCGCTCGATTCGGCTTTCGATCGTAGCGATGCTGCGCTGTGGTCAAGAACGAAATAGCCTTGCCAAAACCGTACCGCTGCAAGAACGCTTCACGGCCCAATTCATGGAATTGGTCGAGAGCACGACGAACGGAGTACTGCGTAAGAGCGGCCAACGTCACCGCTTTCCTCCTCGGCGCCATCGAAGACCGACGCGACGCGCCCTAAGTACGCAGCTTTCTGAAGAATTGTCGCACATCTGCCACCATCGCCTCGGGCTGCTCCCAAAACGCAAAATGGCCTCCACGGGGCATCTCGGTGTAGTGAACCAAATTGAAACCTCGCTCCACGAGACTTCTAGGAGGATTGAGGCCTGTCATTTCATGCGGCGATGACGCAAAACCAGTTGGCACGGTAACCATGCCGCTAATGACACCAGCATCCTCGTTGAGGCCCCGATAAAACCATGCGGCTGTACCGACGGTGTTAGTTACAAGATAAATCATCACATTCGTGATGACTTGATCTTTCGTGAAGACTGGTTCCAGCGTTGGCGAGTCACTCCATCCTTTCAGTTTCTCGACAATCCATGCTGCCGCCCCGATTGGGCTATCGCTGAGCGCGAGCGCCACCGTCTGAGGTTTATTCCGTTGCTCATTGAAGTAATCCAACTCCCTAACTCGAAAGGCGGCCGCAGCACGTGTGTAAGCGCGCTCGTCGGGTGTTTGTTCGGATTCTGGAGGCAAGGCGCCAGGAGCGATCCCGTTGAAGTGGAGTCCTATGAGGGAGTTTGGGTACGTGCGACCGAGTTGGATCTGGATAAACGTCCCTAGATCACCCCCCTGCGCACCGTATTTTGCGTATCCAAGCACGCCCGTCATGAGTTGATTCCAAAGGGCTGCGGTCGTCGCGGGCCCGATCGGTTTCCCTTTTGGCTTAGACGAAAAACCGTATCCTGGTACGGATGGTACGATTACGTGGAACGCATCTTCAGGCGAACCACCAAAACTTGCTGGGTCGCTAAGTGGGCCGATAGCTTCGAGAAACTCGAGCACTGAGCCTGGCCACCCATGAGTGAGAATGAGCGGCATCGGCTTCGGCCCACGTCCTCTAACATGGTAAAAGTGGATGTCGTAATCGCCCACATCTGCGATAAATTGCGGATACCGATTCAGATTCGCTTCTGCTTTGCGCCAGTCGTACTCCTTGGCCCAATAATTAGCGAGTGCCTTCATGTAATCCCAATCGGTCCCGTACCGCCAATCGTTCCCATCGAGTCGGTCAGGGAATTGCGCTTCCCGTACGCGATTGAGTATTCGGTCAAGCGTGGCTTGCGGAATATCTATTCGGAATGGTCTCGGCGCGGACTGAGCGTTGAGCGGTCCACCTGGCAACAATGGCGAAGCGGTGGCTGCGAGAAGCGTGGCGAGCAGCGTGCGCCGAGATAGCGACGAATATCGTTGCACCGATGTGTTGAGCATGACTCAGATCCCAGGCTTCGAGTTGACGCCAAAAATCCCATTGAGCGAACCACCATGCAAACACGCGCGACCGCGCCCAGCAAAACCGGACGCGGCGACATTAGGCTGTGCGTCAGCTCATTTGCCGAGCGAGTACTCGATTTCGTACTGGGAATCCCCCGGGACACCGCCTGGTCTCGGATCGATGTTGATGACTTGCCGAATAACACCGCGGATTTCCGCGAGCCGTCCCGTGCCGCCTGTAATGTGTCCCACTGTCGTGGCGGTTATCTTGCCCGAGGCGCTCTGTACAACAGACGCGGTACGGGCAAAAAACTTATCGCCATTTTCCCCCAGGAACACGAAATAACCATTCGTGCTTCCATTACCATCAGCTATCTCGCCCGTGCCACGAGCCCATATTTCGATGAGCTTGAGCCCGTTTACGGCGGGTGCGTTATTGGGAAGCGTGATGCGAGTATCGAACAATCGCACGATATGGGTGGGCGCGTCCCCGACATCGACATTTTGTGATACGATGTATTTGGTGCTTTCGGCGGAAACCCTGAAGGAAACCTGCTGTCTCTGTTGAGCGGACGCATTGCTCTCCGGCAGTGCGACAGTCATGCAAAGCAGTGCGGTCGTAACTAAAGCTGATCGCATTTTCATGATGGTTCCTCCCTCTGCTCACGGTCACTGTCTGGTGGCTGTCGGTGGCGTATAGGTAGTGATTGTACCCTTCGCCTTTTCCATCGCCCCCTTGAACTCATCTGCGGTCATCAGCGGAAGGACCTGAGCCTTACTCACGGTTCCGGTCGGAGTTATTATAAAGTTGTTTGCAGTTACAGCCGCGTCATTAGGTAGTTGGCCGATAATCATTCCGTCGTAGTCACCACCTAATGAGAAAAAATAGGTATTTTCCATTTTCCCGCCGAGCGACTCAAACAGCTTAGCGACTTGGGCCGAACGATCCTGCGGGTTTTCTCTCATCGCCTTCATCGCTTGATCTGAGTATTTAAACATAAACAAATAGCGATGCGGAGTGCTGGATTGTTGTGCCATCGCAGGCAACGCTAATACAGTCGCCATGGTCGAGGCAATCAAGAGCGAGTGAATTCTCATTTGTACTGTCCTCCGATCTAAGCTGTCATTCGTATTGCAGCTTCGTCACGTCCCGTGGAGGTGCATCCGGTTATTCCGAATCGGCGAAATATGATCCTCGGCATGTGGGATGCCGAGTGCCAAGAAAGAGTTGACCTCCGAGACGCTGTGCGAATTGCAGGCTAAAGAGACCGTCAAAAAAAGCGGTCGGTGAGAGTGAAAAATGCTTGCCGATGGCAACTTCGCTACCCGATTCGCGTGGGCAATATCGGCTTATCCCCAAAGGGCAGCTATAGTAATGTTAGATCCATTGCGGTAAAATTGTACAGCCCCATGTTATGTTGGAGTGTTAAATTTTGGTAACGTGCGCAGTTCGCGCGCTTGGCTCTTGACAGGCACCTGTCCTCGCGTCTTGGCGGTTGCTTCTCGGCCAGCCGTTGCTCCCCGGCCCGCCTCGTGCGACCCGAAACGCCGTAAGAAGGCCCAGGGTCCGTTGTTCGGTCAGGGGCCGCGAACGTTCCCAGGACCAATTCCTCGCGCTTCCAGATGCAGTAAACC
>JASHYD010001191.1 GCA_030043175.1 Xanthobacteraceae bacterium
TTACCGGAGGCGCGGAACGTCTTCATCCAAGCCAGCGAGTTCTTATCGAATGACTCTCTAGCCATAAAATCCTCGCCGGTGCTGACGAACCCGCGCGCGGCGAGCACGTCGAAGGTCTTCTGCTGCGTCAATGGGTCTGGAGGACCCCCCGCCGGAACGCTCACTGGGTTGATGCTCACATGTATGAACATGTCGGCAATGGAATACTTCTGGATCGCTCCAATGACGCGATTAGCGTAAGCGTTGGGATCTTCGTCTTTCTCGATTCGGATGAAGTCAGACACCGTCGTTATCCCACCGGCCAAAGCGGCCGCAGAGCCACTGGTGAGATCATCGGCATTGCCCTTCGGATTAGGCGGGACGACGGGTTCCAGGTTCAGATGCGTATGCGTATCGACGATGCCGGGCAACAACAGCATGCCGGAGGCATCGATCTCGCGCGCGCCGGGCGCAGCCACAAGCTTCGGACCGATCTCCACAATTTCCTCGCCGCGAATTCTGACATCGGCCTGCATGCGGCCGTCTTCGTTGACGATAAGACCGTTATGAATGACCAACTCGCCAGACTGCTGCGCTTGCGTCGTAGTGGATTGCATCATCAAGGACATCGCCAAGCAGGTTCCGGCCGCCAAGTAGGTTCTGACGGTGGCGGACGATCTGCGGCCCAACCGCGGTCGTAAAGAAGAGCCCATGGTTTTCCTCTTTCGCAATGAGAGTTGAGTTGCGGAAGCTAGCGTAATGTAATGCGGCGCCAGAAAACAATAATTGTCCTTGCAATGATCGTCCTTCGAAAGAATACGACAACAGTGTATATGGCCATCGCCAAAATACGCGCAGATTACATCCCCCGCAAGGGGACTTCTCGAATTGTTGCCACTCAACATAATTCCGGGCGTATTTTGAATCTGACTTAGATCGGCACGCTAATAGATCTCGTGTCCATCGTGATCGACGCGATTTTACTTTTTCTTTCTGAACTGTTTGAGTCCATTATCTCAGGGCTGTCTGACCATTGAAGGCTACAGTCGCGGCTCCGCGCCCGAAGCCTTGCACGACAGGTGGTAATGGACCCGAATGACGGACTGGACCTTTGAGCAGCCTCTGAGAACGGCACGCACTTAAAGCGCGGTGCTGTTCACATGGAGCTTCCAGATGCCGAAATGACCTCAGCCTGAATTGCACCAGAGGCGCCGCCGGGCTACTCGCCAAATCGGGTTGGCGCGCTTCTCAAACGGACCGGGGCACCATCCGCAAGTGGATCACGCAAGTCAAGGTGATGGGGATCGAGCTCGGCAAGTCGCAGAGATACTGATCCCGCCAACCGAGGTCGAGCGTCTCCGGCAAAAATGATCAGTCGCATAAAGTGCGAAGCCCGCCGGGAGTCACACTGAGCGGAGTTCGGCTGTGGATATCTCGCGAGCACCCCGCGGTGCGACTCGCGGGAGTACAACGCAAGACGTAGCAATGTACGAGCATCATGTGGCCGAGGAGCGGCCTGCGGGGCAACCAGAATTGATTACCGGCATCGAGATCGCCACGGCGGTATTCCATTCCGGTGGCATGTGTCCATTTAGTCAGCATCGTCCTGCCGGAGGCTATCGTCGGTCGGATCGCGGGTTGGGAGGAGCTTCGCCCATGCCGGTGAAACGCACAGTCACGAAGCGCGCCCGCTCGAACGTTGCGCGCATCAACATCCCGGCCCTCAACTCGGTGCGCCGCGAGTATCTCCTCGGCCTCGCCCGCAAGTATGAGGATGAGGTCGAACAGCTGAACTCGCTTCCCGGTGACATGCGGCCCGCTCAGTGGAGGCTCCGCCGGACGCAGTGCCTGAAGATCGCGGCGATCTACCGCGAGATGGCCGATTTTGCCTTCGCCGGCGACGACCCCGAAGCCCATTCCGAAAAACAGAAGCTCGCCGCCAAGCTCCGTGCCATGACAGTGGCCAACGGCTGCACCGAAGCGGAGGCCGAGACGGCGCAAATGATGCTGTTCCGCCTGGAGGCGCAGGAGGCGATCCCATGCGCCTAACGCCATTTTGGGCCGATCGGGTGAACCCGATGCAGCGCGTCGATCCCTCGGCGAGATCCAGCGACGCAATTGCTGCGCATCTCACGGCGACCTGGAGGAAACGCGAGATCGATGTTTCATGCCCGCGATGTGGTGGGCGGATCGATTCCGGATCAATGTGAACGAGCGGCGCTGGGCCTGTCGCAAGTGTTTTCACTTGACCGAGCGGCGACGTGATCGAGTTCGTGCAGTGGTACGATGGCATCAGCCGGCGCGAGGCCGTGCTGCAACTGATCGGCGAAAATGGTCGGACGGCAGGATGGAACGCCGCAAGGTCGACGTCGAGGTTTTGCGGCACCAGTGGCGACGCTCGACCGTGAACAATCGCGACATTGGGCGTGATCGCCACGCCTTTTCGGTGCGCCTTTAACGCGCTCACCGTCCAAATCGACATAACAATCAGGAAAGCCCAGATGGCCGCACAAAACTTGACACATTTATACCAAGTGTTTTGAGTCAAAATGCGATTGCTGGTCCGCGCGTTGACTGGTTGAGTGGGACCCTCCCGATTTCTTGCTAATGGGGTTGGCGCTTCACGCGCGTGACGATCTGCGTCGGATCGACGAATTTCAGCGCGACCACGAGCCAGGCCAGGGTCGTCACCATATACACGACGGCCATGGCATCGATCGACTGGTTGGCCCGCACGCCGGCAGCATAGGCCGCGTAATAGAGCGTGACGACCAACGTTTGGCTGTCGGGCCCGGCTGTGAAGAAGGTGAGCTCGAACATCGCAATCGTGCGCACGAGGACGAGCAGCAGGGCGGCGAGAATACCCGGCATCAGCAGCGGAACAAGAACGTGGAGAAACAGCCGCCCAGTCGCAGCGCCGAACACGCGCGCTGCGGCCTCGATGCGCGGATCGATCTGCTCGATGAACGGGATCATCACCAGCACGACAAACGGCACGGTCGGCACCAGATTGGCGAGGATGACGCCGGACATACTGCCGCCGAGATGCAACTGATAGAGCACCGTCGCGAGGGGAATGCCGAAGGTGATTGGTGGGATCATCATCGGCAACAAAAACAGCACGATCACGAACTGCTTACCGGGAAAATTGCGCCGCGCCAGCGCATAAGCAGCGGGAACGCCGATCAGGCCCGAGAATAGCACGACCGCGGCGACCACCTGGAAGGTGACGATGAGGATATCGTGCAACTGGAATTCGTCCCAGGCCGAAACATACCAGCGGACGGTAAATCCCGCCGGCAGCCAGGCGCCAAACCAGCGCGTCCCGAGTGAATTGACGACGACCGCCGCGATCGTCGCGACCACGTTGACGACAAAGAAGAGCACGAGTGCCCAGATCGCGATAGCCCATAAGGACTCGGCAACGGATTTGTCCCGCGCCATGCGGGTCACCCTTTCCCGCCGCCGGCGGCACCGCGATAGACAAGTGCGCGCACCGACAGGATCAAGGTCACAGCGGCGAGCTGCACGATACCCATGATCATAGCGATCGCAGAAGCCATCGAATAGTCGTATTGCTCGTAAGCCGCCTGATAGGCGGCGATCGAAATAACACGCGTCGCGCCGGCCGGTGAACCGAGCAGTACTGCCGATGGAAAGACCGAGAAAGTCTGGACGAAGGACAGGCACAGATTGACGGCGAGCCCTTGCGCAAGAAGGGGCAGAATGACGTACCAAAAACGCTCGCGCGCTTTGGCGCCGAGCGTCGATGCCGCCTGCTCCAGCGAGGGATCGATGCCGGTAATATAGGAGAGCGTGAGAAGGAAGGTGAACGGGAAGCCCGACATGACGAGCGAAAGCATCACGCCGACGTAGTTGTGCACGAGCCGTACCGGTCCAAAGCCGAGAAGTGCCAAGCCGCGGTTGAACCAGCCTTGTGGCCCCAAATAATTAAGCAGCCCTTCGGCGATCAGCACGGTGCCAAGCGTGATCGGCACCACCAGAATGGTTGTGAGAATCCGCCGATGCTGCAGGCGGCGCACCCGCATCGCGACGGGAATAGAGAGGAGGACGTTGATGAGAGTTGCCGGCACTGCAAGCCACAGTGTCGCAGTGATCGTACCGTAGAGAAACGGGTCGGTGAAGAACTTGCGGTAATTGGCGAGCCAGTCGCCAGTCTTCGGGTTGAGCGACAGCGCGAAACCATAAAGGAACGGATACACGAACAGGCCCGCGATGAAGAAGATTGCGGGTAGCGCGAGCAGTGTCACCCCATCGAGATCGCGCAAGGCAAGGCGCACGCGCAGCGGCGTCCGCTCCGGCGCTGCCTCGATAGCATCGCCGGTCACGGCACCTCCTCCGCATAGATGAGAACTCGGCTCGGATCGGTAGCGAGCCGCGCGCTGTCGCCCTTCGCAACCTTATGTTTGGAGCAAAAGTAAAGCTCACTGCCGTCACTGGTGCGGCCGGAGCAATAGAAATCGCGGCCGTGATATTGTGCGGATTCGACCGTCACGGCGAGCGGCCCGTTGGCTTCGGCCTTAAGGTCGTCGGGCCGGATCGCTACGATCGCGTTGCCTTCCGCTGCCGCACCGACTGGCGTGCCCTGCACGTCCGTGCCGCCGATTCGCACGCTCAGCAGGTTGCCCGACTTCGACGCCTGCGAGCGAACTTGGTTGCGATAACCCATGAATTCCGCAACGTCGGCATACGCGGGCCGGGCGTAGAGCTCTGGCGGAGTGCCGACCTGACGCACGACCCCATCGCGCATCACCACGATGCGATCGGCGAGCGACAGCGCCTCCTCCTGGTCGTGCGTGACGTAAATCGTCGCCGAGCCGATCAAATCATGGATCCGACGAATTTCGGCGCGCATCTCGAGACGCAACTTGGCGTCGAGGTTCGACAGCGGCTCATCCATCAGGACGAGCGGCGGTTCGATGACGATAGCGCGGGCAATCGCGACGCGTTGCTGCTGCCCTCCCGACAACTGACCCGGCAACTTCTCGCCTTGGTTAGCGAGACGCACGATCGAGAGCGCCTCGCTGACCTTCTTTACAATGTCCGCCTTCACACGGCTCCGCATCGACAGGCCAAAGGCGATATTGCGCTTCACGCTCATGTGCGGAAATAGCGCGTAATTCTGGAACACCATGCCAAAACCGCGCTGTTCCGGCCTGAGTCGGTCGATGCGCGTTGAGTCGAGCCAGATGCTGCCGCTTGACAACGTTAGCAAGCCGGCCAAGCAGTTGAGCGCTGTGGATTTGCCGCACCCCGATGGCCCGAGCAAGGCGATGAACTCACCTCGCCGCACGTTCAGCGTCACGCCCTTGAGCGCGTTGACGCTGCCGAAGCTGCGGCTCATTCCATCGAGCTTGAGCTCGCGGAAACCGCGGCCGGCGATCGCCATGATGAACCATCCTTTCCGGACCAGTCGAATACTAACGACTGGCGAGGCGTCCCGCTGCCCTCCTCGACTCACGGGCAGGGCGGAAGCTTCTCCATTGCGGTCGCAGCCTATGTCTTCTTCTGCGAGCCGATCTGCTCGTCCCAGCGAGAGAAGGCGTAGACGAGCTTGTCGGGTAACAATGGCAGTTCCTGCTTGTTGTTCGCGATCGCCGCCGCATACTCGTCGCGGCCGAACTCCTTGATGATCTTCTGGCTCTCTTCCGGCGCCATCGAGATCGGGACGTCCTTCACCGCTGGACCCGGATAAAAGTAGCCGGCATCATAGGTTGTCGCCTGGGCCTCTTTCGACAGCATGTAGTTCACAAGATCGATGAGCACCGCGAGCTTCTGGTTCGGCACGCCCTTAGGGATGCAGAGGTAGTGGGCGTCGAGGACCCAATGGAAGCCCTTGAGGAAGAACACTTTGGCTTCCTTGGGCACCACGCCGAGCGCGCGCGGATTGATATCCCAGCCCACGTGCGACGCGATCATGTCACGGGAGCCTTCGCCCAACTCCTTCATCATCGGGCCGGTACCGGCCGGGTAATATTCGATGTATCGGCCGAGTTCTTTGAGGTAAGCCCAGGTCTTGTCCCAGCCATCCTTCGGGTCATGCGGGTCTTTGTCGCCGAGAATGTAGGGCAGACCCATCATGAAGGCGCGGCCCGGGCCGGAGTTCGCGGGGCGTGCATACATGAAGCGGTTCGGATTGGCCTTGCCCCAGGCGAGCAGTTCCTCCGCGGTCGTGGGCACCTGCTTGACCTTGTCGGGCATGTATTCCATCACCGGACCGGCCGGGCAGAAGACGATGCAGACGCCCTGGTTCGAAGCGAGGCTTTGCATCAGCTTGGCGCCGGGCAGGTAGATGTCATCGAGCTTCGGCAGCTTCGACGCATACTCCGACGCAACCGGAATCCACAGCTTCTGGTCGACGCCGGCCGAAAGCGCGTCGATGCCAGTGAGCACGCCGTCGATATCGACGCGGTTGGCGTCCTGCTGCGCCTTAATCTTGCCGGGGAGTTCGGGCGCCGGTGCCTTGGTGAAGGTAATCCTCGAGACGAACTTCCGGTTCTTGTCGCGATAGGTCTCGATTGCGTTCTGGGTGAGTGCAAGGTTACCAGCCACGTCAACGAAGTTGAGCGTGACCGGCGATGAGGGCATCGCCAGATTTTGCGCCAAAGCGCGCAAATCCATCGCCATTGAGCCGGCAATCCCGGCCACTACGGCACGACGAGTCGGTTTGGACGTCATGACCCCTCCTGCGTGTTCATTCGGTTCCGTTGTTGCCAAGGTCTAGCAAAGGTTTCAAAACATGCCGCTCACCCGCCCTTGGCCTTACGCCAGGCGGCGAAGTCGATCTTGCTCCGCTCATCGGTTGGAGGATAGAGACCGAGAATGGAGCGGCCTTCGAACACCTTTTGGGTGACGAAATCCTCGTAGGCCGTCATCTCTATAGCCTCGCCGGCAATGTCTTCGACGAGGTGGCCGGGAATTACCACGCAGCCGTCCGCGTCACCGACGACGACGTCTCCGGGAAACACCGGCGCATCGCCGCAGCCGATCGGCACGTTGATATCGATCGCTTGATGCCGCGTGAGATTGGTGGGAGCCGACGGGCGATTGTGGAAAGCGGGGATGTCGAGTTTGGCGATCTCGGCCGCATCGCGGAACCCACCATCGGTGACGATGCCGGCGACGCCACGAACTTGCAAGCGCGTCACCAATATATTGCCTGCCGAGGCGGCGCGCGGATCCTTGCGGCTGTCGATGACGAATACCGCACCCGGGGGGCACTCCTCGACCGCCTTCCGCTGCGGGTGGCCGCGATCCTCGAATACGCTGATCGGGTTCAGATCTTCGCGCGCCGGCATGTAGCGAAGGGTGAAGGCTTCCCCCACCATGGTCGGTTTACCGGGATCGAGAGGACTTACATCCTGGATCATCTGGTTGCGAAGGCCGCGCTTGAAGAGAGCAGTGCAGATGGTGGCCGTGCTCACTGTCTTGAGCTTGTCACGTGTCGATGCTTTCAAGGACATGGCTCTCCCCAACACTTTGGTCAGTTGATGTCCGGCTCGGGGACGGCACGTCCGAAAGCCGTCTCGAGGAAATCAAAATCGCAGCCCTGATTGGCCTGCATGATGTGGCGGCTGAACATCCAGCCGTAGCCGCGCTCGTATCGTGGCGTCGGCATTTTGAGCGCCTCGCGCCGACTGGCGAGTTCGGCGGCAGAAACCTCGGCACGTATGCTTCTGGCGGGCACGTCGACGGTGATCATGTCACCCGTCCTGATCAGCGCCAGCGGACCACCCACATACGACTCGGGCGCGACGTGTAGAATGCAGGCTCCGTAGCTCGTCCCGCTCATCCGGGCATCCGAGATGCGGATCATATCACGCACGCCACGTTTCACGAGCTTGGTCGGGATTGGGATCATGCCCCATTCGGGCATGCCGGGGCCGCCCTGCGGGCCGGCATTGCGCAGCACAAGCACGTGGTCAGGCGTCACGTCCAGATCCTCACGGTTGATGGACGTCTTGAGCGCCTCGTAGTCGTCGAATACGATTGCGGGGCCCGTATGGCGCAACAGGCTCGGCTCGCAGGCACTCGGCTTGATGACACAGCCATCGGGGGCCAGATTGCCCTTGAGTACGGCCAGCGCGCCCTCCTGATAGATCGCCCTGTCGAGCGGGCGGATCACGTCGTCGTTGTAGATCGCAGCGTCTTGAAGGCATTCCGCCCAAGTCCTGCCAGAAACGTTGATCAGCGACAGATCGAGCAAACTCCCCAGGCGAGACATCAGTCCGATTAGCCCGCCAGCGTAATAAAAATCTTCCATCAGGTACTTGTCGCCCGACGGACGGACGTTGGCGATGACGGGCACTTTGCGGCTCGCTACGTCGAAATCCTCAAGGCCGATCGGTTGCCCAGCCCGCCGTGCCATCGCGATGAGATGGATGACCGCGTTGGTTGAGCAGCCCATGGCCATGGCAACGATAATGGCGTTGCGAAATGCCCCTTCGGTCAGGATGCACGCCGGGGTCAGGTGCTCCCACACCATATCCACGATGCGGCGGCCCGCAGCAGAACACATGCGCACGTGGTTGGAATCGGCGGCCGGAATGGAGGAGGTTCCAGGTAGACTTAGTCCGATAACGTCGGCAAGCGCCGTCATAGTTGAGGCCGTGCCCATTGTCATGCAAACGCCGTAGGAGCGCGCGATGCCCGCTTCCATCTCGCCCCACTCCTTTGCCGAAATGTTGCCGGCACGGCGCTCGTCCCAGTACTTGAATGCATCGGAGCCCGAACCGAGCGTCTGCCCATGCCAGTTGCCGCGCAGCATCGGTCCCGCAGGAACATAGATGGCTGGTACGCCTGCGCTGGTGGCGCCAAGGATCAGACCAGGCGTGGTCTTGTCGCAGCCACCCATCAATACGACGCCGTCGACTGGTTGGGAACGGATCAGTTCCTCCGTCTCCATGGCGAGGAAGTTGCGATAGAGCATGGTGGTCGGCTTCACCGTGCTCTCCGACAGCGAGATGGCCGGGAGCTCGACCGGGAAGCCCCCTGCCTGCAGCACACCGCGTTTTATGTCGTCGATACGTTGTTTAAAGTGAGCGTGGCACTGTGCGAAGTCGGACCAGGTGTTGATGATACCAACGATCGGCTTGCCGGCGAATTCCGCCGCCGCATAGCCCATCTGGTTCATACGTGAGCGGTGACCAAACGAGCGGAAATCGTCGGGCGCAAACCAACGAGCGCTTCGAAGGTGCGGTGGGCCCTTTGTGCTGCTCATGAACCCTGGCCCTGGCCGGAATAAGCGATGGACAGCTGCGTCATGAGTATCGCCCCCTCAATGCTTCGGATAGCGGACATGCTGCGATTGGCGCATCGCTTTGTCAATATACTAATGCATTAGTTTGACAATTGATGCGCTAATGCATATAGACGCTGGCCCATCATGCGGTTGGGAACCGGCAATGCAATTGAACATGAGGAACCTTGCGACACCCCCCCAATCGGCATCGCGGCGGGCTGAAGAAGTCTTTGACCGATTGCGCGAAATGATCATTACTCTTGAACTCGCGCCTGGCGCTATCCTCAACCGGCAAGAGCTTCAGGAGATGTTCGGCGTAAGCTCGACCCCTGTGCGTGACCAGCTGCTACGGCTCGCGCAGGCTGGGTTGGTAGATATTATTCCGCAAAGTGTTACGCGCGTTTCACTGATCGACATAGGCAAGGCGAGGGAAGCACAATTCCTCCGTCGCGCCGTGGAGATCGAAGTGGCGAAAACCGCATGCGATCTGCCCGAGAAGCAATTCATCCGGGATGTCCGTGAGATCGTCGATCGCCAGCGCGAGTGTGCCAACAAATCCGCGTTCGAGTCCTTCGACGCGCTCGATCGGGCATTCCACGAACGGCTGTTCGAGGCTGCGGGAGTCCCCCATCTCTTTGCGTTGATCCGTCAGCGAAGCGGACATATTGACCGCATTCGCCGTTTGCACCTCCCCGTGGTGGGCAAGATGGAGGAGGTCATCCGTGATCATGACCTGATCACCAAGGCGATCGCTAAATCCAAGGCCGACGAGGCTCAGTTTCGCATCCGGGACCACCTTTCGCGCTCGCTCGCTTACAGTCCGAAGCTACGCGAGAAGCACCCCACCTATTTCGCTGATCGATGACCGCCAAGGCAGCGGGCCCTAAAGGGCGAGTTCAAATCCATTCGCTCGGCCTCCGATACGGAGCCCTCCGACGCCGGAACGATCAATTATCGCCTAATGAAATTGGGAGTTGCCCCGGGAACGCGACCTCACTGAAGAAGTGAGCCGCTAAAAGCGCCCGGCCGAAA
>JASHYD010001192.1 GCA_030043175.1 Xanthobacteraceae bacterium
AGCACGCGTGTCGACACCACGGTCGCGATCGAGTTCGCCGCATCATGTAAGCCATTGAGGAAATCGAACGCGAGCGCGACCACGATTAGCATGACGAGGATGGGCAAACCGAGGAGCGTTTCCATTCTTCCACCCCAACTACACATTCTCGATGACGATCGCACTGATTTCATTGGCGACGTCCTCGAACCGGTCGACCACCTTCTCAAGATGATCATAGACCTCAGTGCCAATTAGAAAAGCGAACGCATCCGATCGGTTTGCGTATAGTTCCTTGCGTCCCTGGTCGTGAAGTTGGTCGGACCACTCCAGTCAATGCATTCAGGCGCGCGTTCTGCGTTCCGATTGATTCAAGCAGTGGCACCGCCTCCATCGAGAGCTTGGCAGCGCGTACGATGATTTCGACCATTTGCTGCATCGGTTTTTCAAAGCGAGTGAGCTCAAATAGGGCAATCACCTTCTCGGTCTTGTTCATTTGATCGATCGCGTCGTCCATGGATGTGATCAGATCCTTGATGTCACCGCGATCGAGCGGGGTGATGAAGGTCCGGCGCAGGGCGATCAATACCTCGCGGGTTATCTCATCCGCTTCGTATTCGCGCAGGCTGACGTCTTTGCAATAGCGCAATACGTCATCGCCGCCTTCCAGCATAGCTCGCAACGCCTGCGCAGCGGTCAAGGTCACCTGAGCATGACGCGCGAACAGTTCGAAAAACCGCTCCTCTTTCGGCATAAGAGCGCGAAACCATCCGAGCATGGGGACCTCGTGTTAGACCTATATCAATCTGACCAAAACCGGTCCGCTGTCAAAGAACTGCGGTACGATCTCGGGCAATAGGCACTACAATGACGCGCATCGTAAGCTTTTGATAGGCATTTTCAATGCAGGGCGAAGTTGCGGACAGCCCCCGCCTTGATGTCGATCTTTGGCATACGGCAAATCTCACGAACGCATTGGAGACCATACGCGACTGAACGAACAGCTGCCGCGCATCTTCGCAAAGCGCCTCGTCCGCAAGTGGCCCAAGGCTGAGAACCGCCGCACCGCAAGGTTTCGGCTGGTCATTGGGATTCTGCCAACGCGATATGCTCGCTGTGAGCCTTTCAGCCTTTGACAAACAGCTCAAACCCATAAGCGACATCGCAGCCTGTTTAATCGACCCAATGCAGAAGTCGCGGCCCGCTGGATCACCGTCGTGTGGCGCAGACGGCCTATTGCCAACATGCCGAGGTCGTTACATAAGGCGACAGTCAGCAAAGAACCGACGCACCCGTGCCATCCTCGAAACTATGAATATGCAGCTCTATGTCACATACGGCTCGCCGTACGCCCGCCTCGCGCGCATTATCGTCATCGAGAAGGCGCTCGAGGATCGCGTCGAGATCATCGAGGCGAAAACACGCACGCCCGGCAGTCCCTACTATCAGATCAATCCCTCCGGCCGCGTGCCTTATCTGGTCTATGATGCCAGTGTCGGCATGGAAGACAGCCAGCTCATCTGCGCGTTTCTCGACGGCCTCGACGGCAAACCCCGCTTCCACAATGCGTCGCACGCGTCTAATTGGGCCTATCTTCGGCTGGAGCTCGCGGCACGAAGCATGTGCGAGGGTATCGCCGTGTGGAGTCGGGAAATGGCCCGGCCCGTGAACGAGCGTTCGCCGACTACTCTCACCCATGAGTCAGCGCGTGCCCAGCGCATGGCAGATTTTTTCGAGGACCGCATAACCGATCCGCTAATACAGGGCGGTATGGCGCGCCTGATCCTCGCCGTCGCCGTCGAGATGGCGCGCAAGCGCGGGCTTGGCGATCTCACGGCTGGCCGCCGGCAGCTGGCCAGCTGGATGCGTTCCATCTCCGATCTTCCTTCGATGAAAAGGACGGTCCCGCCCTAGCCTGAAGAAGATGACATTGAACAAAATTGGATTGGGCAAACTACGACCGCGATGTCTGAATCTGCACCTGAGTGCATCTCTCGATGGAAGCTTCCACGTCTGTCGCCCACCGTCGGTTGACAAATCCCTCGATGAGCCTCATCCAAGTCGCGTAAGCAGGGACATTCCGGTGCCGAAGCGGAGCAGCGCAACAACTACAAAGCGATCAAAAGCGAAACCAGCAACTCGCGTTCAATATGGAGCGCTGCCCTACCGCTTAGACGATGACGCTTCTATCAAGATGTTGCTGGTGACCTCTCGTGAAACGAAGCGATGGATCATCCCGAAAGGCTGGCCCATAAAGGGTTTGAAGCCATCCGAGGCGGCAGCGAGGGAAGCTTACGAGGAGGCTGGTGTTCGTGGTCGCATCGCTGGGCGCGCGTTTGGCCACTACGTTTACGAGAAGCGGTTGGATGATAGGGGTACTACGGTTCCATGTCAGGTCGAGGTCTATCCATTGTTGGTCAAACGACAGTCAAAGGACTGGCCGGAGTCGAAGCAACGAACGGCGCGATGGTTCTCAGCCGCTGAAGCGGCTGCTCTCGTCGATAACGACCAGCTGCACAACTTGATCCAAGAGTTCGGGACGCGCAATGCCTCAAGGAATTAAAGACATGGAGGAAGAAATAGACGAGGAAAACCGCAGAACAAGCAAGCATCGACCACCGGATATGCCCGCAATGCGGTATTGCACGGGAGCGTGCTCGACCCGGGAGCTCAGTTGTTGAGTAAGCCGTTTCACGCTCGATCAGCTCGCCGCCAAGATACGGGCCGCGCTGGACGCGTGAGCACCTGCCGGATGAGTTGTGATCACTTCGGCGGCGGTTCCAGCACAGCAGCAGCGGGCTTAAGTATAAGCAAGCATTGCGTCCGAGTTTCGCGGGCGCCGCTTCGATGTCTATCTTAGAATGCCGCGTCCCACTTACGTTCGTTGCGCCATTTCGTCACCAGCACGTCGATGCCGCCATCACGTTGGCGGGCTGGCTCGCACGTCGTAGACAACGTAGCCGCTTGCCAATTCGGCGGCAATCACGGCCTTTCGGTCTAGTGGGGCTGCTCGATTTTCATCTGCGGACTATTGCTGGCGCCTCCATTCCAGCCTTACGCTCTCTTGGGACGCAATCGCTTCGACAATTGGTGGATTTTCAGCCGCGTTAGGAAGCCAGTACTCGACAAGGTCGAACATCATCTCGCGATGTTTCCCTGCAGCAGACAATGTGATTTGCGTTTCTGGCTATGCCGAGTCCGGCCACCTCCAGCATGCTACGGATTTGACGCTCACTCGGGCTTGCTGCTCCAATTCGATGCACAGGCTCCCGGCGCAATCGCGACTCAATCCAATTCAAGCACCAAAGTGCCAGAAGCCCAATGGCCGGGGTAGTGATGCCTCGCTCGATTTGGCCGCCGCCGAGGCACAGTCCAATGACTGTGACGTAGCATAATGTAGCCGCCGTGGTCACGGCGACGACAATGTTGTCACGACGAATGATCACGCCGGCACCAATGAAACCGACGCCCGTCTGAATGCCGAGCGGCAATCGCATAAGATCGTTCGTCACGAAGGGGTCTGGTGAGCGACCGGCTGTCGGCAGCAGAAGGTTGACCTGGATCATCGCAAAGGAGGCGGTGAGACAAACGAGCAATGTCGTGCGTAGGCCTGCCTCCTTGCCGTGTTCGGTGCGATTGTAGCCGATTAGCAGTCCCGCGATCACGCTTAGAAAGAGCCACACCGTGATTTCATGCCACCCGATATTGGCCGGCATTCGCATCATTCTGACCTCAGATCGTCTTGAGTATGCTTTTGCGTTCAACGCGGCGGCGCAACATCCCACGAAGGTGTCGGCTATTGCGACGGATCACTACCGTCGGTCGCGCCCCGCGCTTCGATGAAGCAGTGCCGCTCCGAAGAAATCGTTTCAAAGCCCCAGCGCCTTCCTGACTTCCGTCTTGGCCTCTTCGAAATCATTCAAAAAGGCCGGATTCTGGAACAGGGCCGTCGCAACTGCGGTCGCCAGGAGTCGTCCTGCCTCGACATCTGTTGGATAATGCACGCCAAGCACAAGTCGATTGTAGCCGGCTTCGCGCCCTCGCGCGAACAGCGCAGCGGTCTTCTCCGGTATCATGTTTGCGAGCACGATGGCGGTCAGGTAGCCCGCGGTCGAAGCGCCGCTCGGATAGGAACTGCTTTTCGGCATATCACCAACGGCGTGGATATCCCTGCTGGTTTCGAACGGCCTCGGGCGCTTCCAGTTGTCCTTGCCGGCGTTTTCGACGGTGGCGCCATCTCCTCGAATCTTGTCCATTAGCAGTGCTAGCTTGGGCACCGCGGCGGGGGTGAACTTCGGACCGAGCACGTCTGCAAAGCCGAACGTGCCGGAGGTCGCGTCGGCGAGGGCACGCTGCTCCTGCACCGGCGTGCGGGCCTTCTGAATTGCAAGCAATTTTTCGATGTCTCGTTTCTGTTCCTCCGATAGCAGTGTCGGGGGCGGCGGCACTAGCTTCATGACGTCGACCTGTGCGGGGGCGACATAGACCGAGTGCGCCGGCGCCATTGGGGAGAGGATTTGCGGCGATGCCGTCTCGACGGAAACGGAGAGTGCGAGGAAAATAAGAGACGTCGAAAGCGGTTTGCGCATATCGGTATCCTTTCGTTCCTAATATTAGACTCCATTGAGCTTGCCAAAGCTAGCATCACCAGCGCCTTGGTCGCGAGCTTGCGCACGTCGTCTATTGCTGAACCGTTTAGCGGTTTAGTATCTTCGGCGCCCTTGATAGTGAAACGAAAGAATCAATGCTCGCAATATTGCGGCACCCGAAGCGCGGGCTAGGCCGCTAGGGGGGAGCGCGTGGGCTAAGGAAAATCCTCTCGCGGCATGGCTGCGTTGGCGATCGGTCCGTGCAATGGCTGCGGGGGTACCGACCCGGTGGTGGACGCGCCTGCTGCAAGGGAGGGCTGAATCTTCTGATCGTGATCGTTGACTGAAGGCACGACCGCCTCGGGCCACAACTCAAGAAGACGCTGGATCTCGTCCACTGCCACGGCGCCCCCCCCCCGACTCTGTGTCAGGTGATGCCTTGGCTGCATCCCATAGCTTCGTGCTGTCGCCTGGGTAGCCGAAATCTTGTGGACTCGGCCCTTGCAATCGCAATCGGCTAGGCCAACCCGGCGCGTCAGGCGTCACGGCCAAGCCGTGGGGATCCGGTGAAACCACCAACGGAAACGGTTCTGGAGTTCGGTCCAAGAGCGCGTGGGACTGCCAAGACGGCCGTAAACATTCGGGCCCGGGCAGACTGGTGGAGCATTCGCACACGAGCTGACTGACTATTCTTATCGCCGGGACAAACGCAACGCCTCCGTGAGGTCGCCCATCGGCTTGCTGCCGTTGGCCTTCAGCGCCGCATCTCTTTCGGTCATCCCAGGCAGTTTTGGCAGATCGTAGCGCCGGGTAATGAAACGCAGGATCGACGTCGTATCGTACTGAGTGTGATCGACATGATGCCGTTTCGCAAATGGCGAAATAATGATCGCTGGAACGCGCGAACCTGGTCCCCACCTATCGCCTTTGGGGGGCGCCACATGATCCCAGAAGCCGCCGTTCTCATCGTATGTCACAACGACCAGCATGTGCGGCCATTGAGGGCTTTTCTCGAGATGCGCGATTACGCCAGCGATATGCTCGTCGCCGGAGAGGATCTCCGCGTAGCCGGGATGCTCGTTCAGATTGCCTTGAGGCTTGTAGAAGGCGACCTCCGGCAGCGAACCTGCATCGACGGCCTTGATGAACTCGACGCCATCAATACCACCATCCTTGAGATGGTCATCCCGTGCCGCCGTGCCCGGCGCCATAGTGGCGAAATAATTGTACGGCTGATGATGATACTGAAATGCCGGAATCGGGGACGCGTTCTTGCCATCAAGCGCCACCTGCCAAGCTCCGCCATACCACGCCCAACTGATGCCCTTCGCTGAGAGCAGATCCCCGATCGTCCGGTCATGCAGCGGTGGCAGCGTCGTCGGGTTGGCCGGGTCCGCAAATCTCGGATCTCCATCCTTTGCCGCTTTGTTAGCGCTTGGCTGATAGGCCGGTTGCATGGTGTTGACAGCATAGAGGTCGGGAGTGAGCGCGCCGTCATGGACAAATTTCGGCGGCCCGTCGCTCGCCGATTTCGGCGAGTTCTCGGCGAGCTTCAGGCTGAAACCATCTGGTTCCACCACCGCGATCTCACTCTTTGCGGGGCTCCTGTCAGCATTCGGGTATCTCGGCGTGCAGACGCAGGCCAGCCAGAGGTGATTGAGATATGACCCGCCGAACGCCGCCATAAAAAAATTGTCGGCGAGGGTGTAGCGTCGTGCGATCGCCCACAGCGGGAGCTTCGCAGCGTCGGTCTTATAGTAGCCCATAACCAGAGCGCCGGCGTCCGAGAGTGCTACGAACTTGTCGTTCTTGCCACCATTTATCTGCATCTGGTTCTGGTAGAAGAGATGCCAGAGGCTGCGGGTGACGACGTTGAGCGACGCGTTGAAGCCTTCAGAATCGTCGATAGCAAAGGGTGCATTGGCGAGATGCTGGGTCTGCGCCTCTGTGATCTCCGGCGTTATTCCCTTCGCCGTCAATCCGCCCCACACGGGTGGCAGCTCCTTCAAGACCGATCCGTCGCGATCCCGCTGCAGCGATTTGGCGCGGGAGATGTGCTGAAGCCCGTTCGCCCCTGGGAAAAAACCATAGAGATTGTCGAAGCTGCGATTTTCGGCATAGATCACGACGATGTTGTGGATCTTCTCGAGCGTGGCGCCACCCCTTGCTGAAGCCCTTGCGTGATCGGCCGCCGACGCATCGCTTCCGTATGCACCAGCCAGGACCGCTACGGAAAAAACAATGCTTCCTCTCATGGGGGCCTCAGCCGTTGGTGGTCTTTGTAGGGATTCTCTTGTTAGCATGTTGCCAGCGAGCAATCATGCGAACATGCGGTACGACACAGCCATGAACCCCAGGTTGACAATCACAGGTCGCGCTCGGTGAGACTGAAGGATGCTGCACCGGGCTCTATCTATCGTTGTAGGCTGCTGTCTGCTGGCGACGGTCAGCAACACAGCTATTGGCGCCGAGCGCGGGATTTCCCGGAGCTCGGTCAACCGCCAGGTGAGCATCCTTGCCGCACTGGGCCGGATGTTATTCTTCGATCCCGGTCTTTCGGCCTCCAGACAGCTCGCCTGCGCGTCGTGCCATGATCCCGCACACGCCTACGGTCCCCCGAACGCCCGTCCCGTCCAGGCGGGCGGCAAGGACATGCGCCAGATGGGGCTCCGCGCGGTGCCCTCGCTCAGATACGCGCAGGTAACGCCGCACTTTACTGAACACTTTTTTGATGATGACGATGAGCCGAATGCGGGCGTCGACAACGGTCCGGCGGGCGGGCTCACATGGGACGGCCGCGCCGATCGCGCCCGCGACCAGGCGCGCCTACCGCTGCTGTCGGCGTTGGAAATGTCCAATGAGAGCTCGGCCGTCATCGTCGGCCATGTACAGCAATCGAGCTATGCCGGCCTCCTACGCAAAGCGTTTGGCACAACGATATTCAATAATAAGGAAAGAGCTTTCGGAGGACTCCTGCAAGCGTTAGAGGCGTTCGAGCAACGGGCAACCGAGTTCTATCCATACAGCAGCCGCTACGATGCCTACCTGGCAGGCAAGGCGGTGCTCACTGACCAAGAAGCTCGCGGGCTCGCCGCATTCAATAATCCTGAAAAGGGCAACTGCGCCCATTGTCATCCCAGCACCTTAGGAGCCCACGGCACGCCGCCGCACTTCACTGATTATGGCTTTGCCGCCCTTGGCGTCCCGCGCAACAGGGATATTCCCGCAAATGCAGATCCGGCCTTTTACGACCTCGGACTCTGCGGTCCATTGAGGACTGATCTCCAGGAGCACCCGGAATACTGCGGGATGTTCAAGACGCCGACTCTGCGCAACGTCGGATTGCGCCAGAGCTTCTTTCACAACGGCGTGTTTCACACGTTGAAGGAAGTGCTTAGCTTCTACGCGGAGCGGGATACGAATCCGCAGAGATGGTATCGACGCAACAAAAACGGTACTGTCCGCAAGTTTGATGATCTTCCCGCACGGTATCATGCGAACGTCAACATTGAACCTCCGTTTAACCGACATGACGGTGATAAGCCTGTCCTATCTGAGCAAGAAATTGATGACATCATCGCGTTCCTGCAAACACTGGATGACGGCTATCTATCCAACCCGCAGCAAGCGCATGTATTACCAAGATGATCTCCTTTGCGTGAAATCCGCTACAGTAGCCGCCAATTCTCCCTACCCTTTGCCGTCATTCTACAGTGTGAGCCTACGCTCCGATTCTTCCTCGCACACGCGGCCGATGCTGAAGAAAGCAGCTCAGGTCGCAGCAATAGCGTTGTCCAAGGCGATCTGAGTATAACGCCGGACCCGATCGCATTGCTGAAGGCGGACCGAATGCCAATGTCCCGACAAAGTGGACGCCACCGAAAGAACGCGGATGTAATCACCGTGTTTGAGCCGCACGCAACGATCGGATTGGAAGCTCGTATATCCACCATGGCGGAGTTGATCGCCTGACATTGGAATGAACGTGCGGATCACGAACTCGCGGCGTTCGCGCGCCGCCTTTCACGTAGAAATCTCTGGAAACTCGCGTCCATCGCACCGGTGCCTCTCCAGAGAGATGGAACATGCGCGTACCGGATCGACAGCTGGCCTTTTGCCTCCTCGACCGAGCGTGAAGCAATCGCGTATTTGAAAATTGCCGCAGCCAGCCCGCTACGATCAGCGCCGCTTGTCGATTGGATTAGCATGGGCTTGGGCGCTCCCAGCAGCAGCATCAGAAGTTCGCGCAACTGACTGGACTTTAACTCGTTTTCAGCGGAAAGCGGCATCTCGTAGTGGGTGATGCGCCTTGCAGCACTGTGCGTACGTTCCGCGCGATACCAGTACTCATCTGGCGTCGGAGGAGGCTGATGATGCTTCGAATGCCATAATCCGCGACGACCGCCTCAAGCGTACTTGGCGAGAGTCGGCCAGACCGATAGGCCAGCCCCGGCTCGACAACATGCACGTTGTCCGATAACCGGAGACCAAACAAACAGGCGAAAGCCATCGCACATGTTCAATTGATCCCGCCTGCGCGAAGGAAGGCACGCCAGGTGCTCTCTGCGGTCGCACCCGTCCTGTTTGTGATTGGGCTCGTCGGCTTCAACCGGGGGCGGCGGACCTGGATACGCGACGTGTGCCGCGTGGCGATCGGCCTGGGGTTGATGCTGTTGGCGCTGCATATCCTGCTTGATTCGCTGACGCCCGCCGAGACCGCCCCGAGCGTTCGGGCGTTGCTCGCTGCGGTCACGGGAGAGCCTGTTCTGTGCGTCGCGCTGGCAGCGCTTCTGACCTGGGCGGCGCATTCGATAAGAGCCGCAACCAGCGTGTGCTAAGTTCGACCATTCTTGAGAGCGGAACCGCAACCAATCCGGCAAGTCGCCGGCTTCCCGTCGGCAACGTGATCAATCGGATAGTCGGCGTTGCGGTGGTCCTTCCATTCCTACAACCGATCGCCGATTTCCTGGTCAAGATCGATCCCGATCCGGCCTGCCTGCCAGCGAACTTCCAATTCCGGCCGGCAGGTTCTACCCCCGTGGATTCCCGCCCCTAACCCGACAATATACAAATTCGTGGCGCCGGCATGTGGTATTCAAAGTTCGTCGCAGTGGATACCACAGCGCCAGTTCCCGTGACCTTCGATGGCGTCACCGGGATTGCGGGCATCTCGGGAAATCTGGTGTTTGCCGGTCGCGCGGACGACGCGACGTCTTGAGGTCCTTGACAACCTTGTAGGTCTTGGGATCGATGACGATGATGTTGTTGGTCTTTTCGTTGCTTACGAACACGAGGGCGGTCGCCTTGGCTAAACCTCTCGAGGTTGCAGCGAGCAGGAGCATTGCTGCCAAACTTGAAGCCGCAAACTGCTGACAAATTGGCACGTGGACATCTCCAATTGAATTTTCCGCGACGAAAGATGAAGCCTTTCCACATCTTGAAAAAACGATGCCAGCGGTCGTCCGTCGCTCTCACGTCTTGCCGCCACAATAATCCGTCCGGCGATCACTTCACGCGCCACTTCGGGCCGATCGGTGTCGCCTAGCTTTTCGCA